>NZ_JASJSQ010000108.1:0-16469 GCF_030236855.1 Stenotrophomonas maltophilia group sp. Smal13 | reverse complement strand
AGGAGTAATCCTTGAACTCGCCACCGAAGCGCTCGGCACCGATCTTGGTCAGTGCAGCGGTCAGCGTGGTCTTGCCGTGATCGACGTGACCGATGGTGCCGACGTTGACGTGCGGCTTGGTGCGCTCGAACTTACCCTTTGCCATTGTTCTATACCTTGATTGTTCGTAAGTGGTTTCAAGAGAGGCTGAGCGAGGCTCAGCCCTTCTTCATGACGGCTTCGGCGATGTTGGTCGGAGCCGGCTCGTAATGATCGAATTCCATGGTGAAGGTGGCGCGGCCCTGGGTCTGCGAACGCAGCGCAGTGGCGTAGCCGAACATTTCACCCAGCGGGATCATCGCGTTGATGATCGAAGCGGAGCCGTCACCGGTGGTGTCGGAACCCTGCAGCACGCCGCGACGACGGCTGACGTCGCCCATCACGTCACCCTGGTAATCCTCCGGGGTCACGATCTCGACCTTCATGATCGGCTCCAGCAGCACCGGCTTGGCCTTGGCGAAGCCCTGCTTGAAGGCCATCGACGAAGCCAGCTTGAACGCCATTTCCGAGGAGTCGACGTCGTGGTACGAACCGAACACCAGCTTCACCTTGACGTCCACGACCGGGAAGCCAGCCAGCGGACCGCTGGTGATGGTTTCGCGCAGGCCCTTTTCAACCGACGGAATGAATTCCTTCGGGATCACGCCGCCGGTGATGTCGTTGATGAACAGGAAGTCGTCCTTGATGGCCGGAGCCAGCTTCGGATCGGCACGGTCGGCAGCGGTGATCGGCGACAGTTCGATCACGACGTGACCGTACTGACCCTTACCACCGGACTGCTTGGCGTGCTTGTAGTCCGACTTGACGTCGGCCAGGGTGATGGTTTCGCGGTAGGCCACCTGCGGCGCGCCGACGTTGGCTTCAACGTTGAACTCGCGCTTCAGGCGGTCGACGATGATGTCCAGGTGCAGCTCGCCCATGCCCGAGATGATGGTCTGGCCGGATTCTTCGTCGGTCTTGACGCGGAACGACGGATCTTCCTGCGCCAGACGGCCCAGGGCCAGACCCATCTTTTCCTGGTCCGACTTGGTCTTCGGCTCGACGGCCATCGAGATCACCGGCTCCGGGAACGTCATGCGCTCCAGGATGATCGGGGCGTCCACGGCGCACAGGGTGTCACCGGTGGTGGTGTCCTTCAGGCCCACGGCAGCGGCGATGTCACCGGCCAGAACTTCCTTGATTTCCTCGCGGTTGTTCGAGTGCATCTGCAGGATGCGGCCGATGCGCTCCTTCTTGCCCTTCACCGAGTTCAGCACGGTGTCGCCACCGTTCAGGGTGCCCGAGTAGACACGGAAGAAGGTCAGCGCGCCGACGAACGGGTCGGTGATGATCTTGAAGGCCAGCGACGAGAACGGAGCCTTGTCGTCCGACTTGCGGGTCATTTCGACGGTGTCGTCGTCAACGTCCACGCCCTTCACGTCCGGCACGTCGACCGGCGACGGCAGCAGCTGGATCACGCCGTCCAGCATGGCCTGCACGCCCTTGTTCTTGAAGGCCGAGCCGCAGTACATCGGCACGATCTCGGTGGCCAGGGTGCGGGTACGCAGCGCGTTGATGATTTCAGCCTCGGCCAGCTCTTCGCCGCCCAGGTACTTTTCCATCAGCTCTTCGCTGGCTTCGGCAGCGGTCTCGACCATGAACTGGCGAGCCTCTTCAGCCGGGCCCTGCAGCTCGGCCGGGATTTCACCGTATTCGAACTTCATGCCCTGCGAAGCCTCATCCCAATGGATGGCCTTCATCTTCAGCAGGTCGACGACGCCCTTGAAGTTGTCTTCAGCGCCGATCGGCAGCTGCATCGGCACGGCAACCGCGCCCAGCTTGGCCTTCAGCTGGCCGACGACCTTCTGGAAGTTGGCACCGGTGCGGTCCATCTTGTTGACGAACGCGATGCGCGGCACGTGGTACTTGTTGGCCTGGCGCCACACGGTTTCCGACTGCGGCTGCACGCCACCGACGGCGCACAGGACGAAGACGGCACCGTCGAGCACGCGCAGCGAGCGCTCCACTTCGATGGTGAAGTCGACGTGCCCGGGGGTGTCGATGATGTTGAAGCGGTGCTCCGGCAGGGACTTGTCCATGCCCTTCCAGAACGCGGTGGTGGCAGCGGACTGGATCGTGATGCCACGCTCCTGCTCCTGCTCCATCCAGTCCATGGTGGCGGCGCCGTCGTGCACTTCACCGATCTTGTGGCTCTTGCCGGTGTAGAACAGGATGCGCTCGGACGTGGTGGTCTTGCCGGCATCGATGTGAGCCATGATGCCGAAGTTACGGTAACGCTCGATGGGAGTGGAACGGGCCACGGGAGCCTCTCAGATTTCTTGGATTTCGGATGGCCGAACGCCGCCTTTCGGCGGCCTTCGGATTGGCGCAGTCCTTCTGGGACCGCGAGGCAGCACGCACCGAAGTGGTGCTGCCCTGCCTGTTTTACAAGGCCGTCAAACTCACCAGCGGTAGTGGGCGAATGCCTTGTTGGCTTCGGCCATGCGGTGGGTTTCTTCGCGCTTCTTGATGGCGCCGCCACGGTTTTCCGAGGCGTCGATCAGTTCAGCAGCCAGCTTCTTCGGCATGGTGTTCTCACCACGCTTGCGCGCGGAGTCGATCAGCCAGCGCATGGCCAGGGCCATCTTGCGCGACGAACGCACTTCGACCGGCACCTGGTAGGTGGCACCACCGACGCGACGCGACTTGACTTCGACCGCCGGAGCGACGTTGTCCAGAGCCTTCTGCACCAGTTCAATGGCGTTGGCGCTGCTGTTCTTCTCGGTGATCACGTCCATGGCGCCGTACACGATCTTTTCGGCGACGGACTTCTTGCCGCTCTGCATGACCATGTTGATGAAGCGGGCGATGGTTTCGCTTCCGTGCTTCGGATCGGGCAGGACGGAACGCTGCGGAGTATTACCCTTACGCGACATAGTGCTCTCTCCTTATGCCTTCGGACGCTTGGCGCCGTACTTGGAACGGGCCTGGCGACGCTTGGCAACGCCGGCGGCGTCGAGCGAGCCACGAACGGTGTGGTAACGCACACCCGGCAGGTCCTTGACGCGACCGCCGCGGATCAGGACCACGGAGTGCTCCTGCAGGTTGTGGCCTTCACCACCGATGTAGGAAATCACTTCTTCCTGGTTGGTCAGGCGGACCTTGGCAACCTTGCGCAGAGCCGAGTTCGGCTTCTTCGGAGTGGTGGTGTAGACACGGGTGCAGACGCCACGGCGCTGCGGGCACTTGTCGAGCGCCGGCGAGGCACTCTTGTAGGTGGTCGCTTGCCGCGGCTTGCGGACCAGCTGGTTGATCGTCGCCATCAGTAGGTTCTTCTGATTGGTGGCCGGAAATCCGGCCAGAGATGCGGAAATGTTAAAGCAGGCCAAAATTCTGGCCTGCTGAGACAGACGATTGTAGCAACCTGCCAGGAAAGCAGTCAAACGCCTCCTGTCAAGCCCGTTCCTGATCCCGGAACGTTACTGGGGGGCCTCCATGTACCCCGTTCAGGTTGGCCGGGTCGATCGCGGACGATCTCCCCTGCCCTTTCCCAATCCCATCGATGGACCGATGGGGTGGTCCGGCCTTGCGGCCGGACCGGATACCTCATTCTTCGCCCGAGGCCTGTTCAGCTTCGGCTTCAACCACCGGCGCCTCGACCGCAGCCGGAGTACCGGCCAGGGTCTGCATTTCCGACTCGGTGAGACCGGAAGCGCCGCGACGGCGGTTGCTGTGGTACGCCAGGCCGGTACCGGCCGGAATCAGGCGACCCACGATGACGTTTTCCTTCAGGCCACGCAGGTTGTCCGAGGTGCCGCGGACGGCCGCTTCGGTCAGCACGCGGGTGGTTTCCTGGAACGACGCGGCCGAGATGAACGATTCGGTCGCCAGCGAGGCCTTGGTGATACCCAGCAGGACCGGATCGAAGTGCGCCGGCAGCTCGTTGCGGGTCGACAGGCGCGCATTCTCCTCGATAACGCGCTGACGCTCCACCTGTTCGCCGTTCAGGAACTTGCTGCTGCCCTGGTCGGTGATCTCGACCTTGCGCAGCATCTGGCGGGTGATCACCTCGATGTGCTTGTCGTTGATCTTCACGCCCTGCAAGCGGTACACGTCCTGGATTTCCTTCACCAGGTAGGCGGCCAGCGGTTCGACACCCAGCAGGCGCAGGATGTCCTGCGGGCTCGGCTCGCCGTCCACGATGGTTTCACCCTTGGTGACATGCTCGCCTTCGAACACGATGACCTGGCGGTACTTCGGGATCAGCTCTTCGTGCTCCGAACCATCGGTGTCCTTGATGATCAGGCGCTGCTTGCCCTTGGTGTCCTTGCCGAAGCTGATGATGCCCGAACGCTCGGCCAGCACCGCCGGATCCTTCGGCTTGCGCGCTTCGAACAGATCGGCCACGCGCGGCAGACCACCGGTGATGTCGCGGGTCTTCGACGCTTCCTGCGGGATCTTGGCGACCACGTCACCCACGCCGACGGCAGCACCGTCCTGCAGGTTGACGATCGAGCGCGGCGGCAGCAGGTACTGCGCCGGCAGGTCGGTGCCCGGGATCGACAGGTCGTTGCCCTTGGCGTCGACGATGCGCACGATCGGGCGCAGGTCCTTGGCCTGGGTACCACGACGCTTCGGATCGGTGATTTCGCGCGACGCCAGGCCGGTCAGCTCGTCGGTCTTCTCGATGACGGTGATGCCGTCGACGAAGTCGATGAAGCGGATGAAGCCGGCCACTTCCGACACGATCGGGTGGTTATGCGGATCCCAGTTGGCCACGGTCTGGCCAGCCTTGATCGCATCACCGTCCTTGGACGTGATGGTCGCACCGTACGGCAGCTTGTAGCGCTCACGCTCACGGCCGTGGGCATCGAGCACCGAGATTTCGCCCGAGCGCGACACTGCCACCAGCGAGCCGTTGGCGTGCTCGACCGACTTGAGGTTGCTGAACTTGACCGAGCCGGTGGTCTTGACGGTGATGTTGTCGACCGCAGCAGCTCGCGACGCCGCACCACCGATGTGGAACGTACGCATGGTCAGCTGGGTACCCGGCTCACCGATGGACTGGGCGGCGATGACGCCGACCGCTTCACCGATGTTGACCAGGTGGCCACGGGCCAGATCGCGGCCGTAGCAGCGACCGCAGACACCGAAGGCCGATTCGCACGAGATCGTCGAACGCACCTTGATGCTCTGCACGCCAGCGTCTTCCAGCTTGGCGACCCAGGCTTCGTCCAGCAGGGTGTTGCGGGTGACGATCGGATCTTCGTCGTTGCCCGGCAGGAACACGTCCTCGGCAACCACGCGACCCAGCACGCGATCCTTCAGCGGCTCGACCACGTCGCCGCCTTCCACGATCGGGGTCATGATCAGGCCTTCGGTGGTACCGCAATCCACCTCGGTGATCACCACGTCCTGCGCGACGTCGACCAGACGACGGGTCAGGTAACCCGAGTTCGCGGTCTTCAGCGCGGTATCGGCCAGACCCTTACGGGCACCGTGGGTGGAGTTGAAGTACTCCTGCACGTTCAGGCCTTCACGGAAGTTCGCCTTGATGGGCGTCTCGATGATCGAGCCGTCCGGACGCGCCATCAGGCCACGCATACCGGCCAGCTGACGGATCTGCGCCTGCGAACCACGCGCACCGGAGTCGGCCATGATGTACAGCGAGTTCATCGACTTCTGGTCGATGGTCTCACCCTTGGCATTGACGACCTTTTCGGTACCGATGGTGTCCATCATCGCCTTGGCGATGCGCTCGTTGGTGCGCGACCAGATGTCGACCACCTTGTTGTAGCGCTCGCCGGCGGTGACCAGGCCCGACTGGTACTGCTCCTGGATTTCCAGCACTTCGGCTTCGGCCTCGGTGAGGATGCCCTTCTTCTCGTCCGGGATCAGCATGTCATCGATGCCGATCGAGACGCCGGCGCGGGTCGCGTAGGCGAAGCCGGTGTACATCAGCTTGTCGGCGAACACGACCGTGTCCTTCAGACCCAGCTGGCGGTAGCTGGAGTTGATCAGGCGGCTGATGTTCTTCTTGGTCAGCTCGGTGTTGGCCAGCGCGAACGGCAGGCCTTCCGGCAGGATTTCAGCCAGCAGGGCGCGACCGATCGTGGTGTCCACGATCGAGGTCTTGTTCTGCTTGACGCCGTCTTCGTCGGTCACCACCTCGGTGATGCGGACCTTGACGCGCGCGTGCAGTTCCACCACGCGGTTGTCGTAGGCACGCTTCACTTCGGCGATGTTGGCGAAGGCCATGCCCTCGCCCTTCTTGTTTTCCAGCGAGCGGGTCATGTAGTACAGACCCAGCACGACGTCCTGCGACGGCACGATGATCGGCTCGCCGTTGGCCGGCGACAGGATGTTGTTGGTCGACATCATCAGCGCACGCGCTTCCAGCTGGGCTTCCAGCGAGAGCGGCACGTGGACGGCCATCTGGTCACCGTCGAAGTCGGCGTTGAACGCGGTGCAGACCAGCGGGTGCAGCTGGATGGCCTTGCCTTCGATCAGCACCGGCTCGAACGCCTGGATGCCCAGACGGTGCAGGGTCGGCGCACGGTTCAGCATCACCGGATGCTCGCGGATGACCTCTTCCAGGATGTCCCAGACTTCGGCTTCTTCGCGCTCGACCAGCTTCTTGGCGGCCTTGATGGTGGTGGCCAGGCCACGACGCTGCAGCTTGGCGAAGACGAACGGCTTGAACAGCTCAAGCGCCATCTTCTTCGGCAGGCCGCACTGGTGCAGGCGCAGGTACGGACCGACCACGATGACCGAACGGCCCGAGTAGTCGACGCGCTTGCCCAGCAGGTTCTGGCGGAAGCGGCCCTGCTTGCCCTTGATCATGTCGGCCAGCGACTTCAGCGGGCGCTTGTTGGTGCCGGTGATGGCACGGCCACGACGGCCGTTGTCCAGCAGCGCATCGACCGATTCCTGCAGCATGCGCTTTTCATTGCGCACGATGATGTCCGGCGCGCTCAGTTCGAGCAGGCGGCGCAGGCGGTTGTTACGGTTGATGACACGGCGGTACAGGTCGTTCAGGTCGGAGGTCGCGAAGCGGCCACCATCCAGCGGGACCAGCGGACGCAGGTCCGGCGGCAGCACCGGCAGCACGGTCATGACCATCCATTCCGGACGGTTGCCCGACTCCAGGAAGGCTTCGATCAGCTTGATGCGCTTGGTGAGGCGCTTGAGCTTGGTTTCCGAACCGGTAGCGGCGATTTCCTCGCGCAGGCGGGTCATTTCCGACTGCAGGTCGATGGTGCGCAGCAGTTCGTACACGGCCTCGGCGCCCATCGCGGCGTCGAAGTCGTCACCGTGCTCCTGGCGGGCCTGCAGGTACTGTTCCTCGGTCAGCAGCTGGCGGCGCTCCAGGGCGGTCAGGCCCGGCTCGGTCACCACGTAGGCTTCGAAGTACAGCACGCGCTCGATGTCGCGCAGGGTCATGTCCAGCATCAGGCCGATGCGCGACGGCAGCGACTTCAGGAACCAGATGTGCGCGACCGGCGAGGCCAGGTCGATATGGCCCATGCGCTCACGACGCACCTTGGCCAGGGTCACTTCGGTGCCGCACTTTTCGCAGACCACGCCGCGGTGCTTCATGCGCTTGTACTTGCCGCACAGGCACTCGTAGTCCTTCACCGGGCCGAAGATGGCGGCGCAGAACAGGCCGTCGCGTTCCGGCTTGAAGGTACGGTAGTTGATGGTTTCCGGCTTCTTCACTTCGCCGAAGGACCACGAACGGATCAGGTCCGGCGAGGCCAGCGCGATCTTGATCGCGTCGAAGTCCAGCGTCTGGCGCTGCTGGTTGAAGAGGTTGAGCAGGTCTTTCATGGTGTTCTCCAGAAGGAGGAATGCTGTGTCGATGGGCTTTCAGTTGACTGCCAGCGGCGCGGCGGCGGACCGCCGCGCCGGCGTGGATCAGTTGTCTTCCAGTTCCATGTTGATGGCCAGCGAGCGGATTTCCTTCACGAGCACGTTGAAGGATTCCGGCATGCCCGCGACCATCTCGTGCTCACCGTCGACGATGTTCTTGTACATCTGGTTGCGGCCCTGCACGTCATCGGACTTCACCGTCAGCATTTCCTGCAGGGTGTAGGCCGCGCCGTAGGCTTCCAGCGCCCAGACTTCCATTTCACCGAAGCGCTGGCCGCCGAACTGCGCCTTGCCGCCCAGCGGCTGCTGGGTGACGAGCGAGTACGGACCGGTCGAACGGGCGTGCATCTTGTCGTCGACCAGGTGGTTCAGCTTCAGGTAGTGCATGTAACCCACGGTGGTGTGGCGATCGAACGCTTCACCGGTGCGGCCGTCGTACAGCTGGGTCTGGCCACTGCTCGGCAGGTCGGCCAGTTCCAGCATGCGCTTGATTTCCGCTTCAGTGGCGCCGTCGAACACCGGGGTGGCCATCGGCACGCCGTCGGTCAGGTTACGGGCCAGACGCAGCAGCTCCTCGTCGCTGAACTGCGACAGGTCGACACGGTTGGCCACGTTGGTGTCGTCGTGGTTGTAGATGTCGTCCAGGAACTTGCGCAGGTCGGCGACCGCCGCCTGGGCTTCCATCATCGCCTGGATCTTGCGGCCCAAGCCCTTGGCAGCCCAGCCCAGGTGCACTTCCAGGATCTGGCCGATGTTCATACGCGACGGCACGCCCAGCGGGTTCAGCACGATGTCCACGGTTTCGCCCGAGGCCATGTACGGCATGTCCTCGACCGGCACCACGTTGGAAACCACACCCTTGTTGCCGTGGCGGCCTGCCATCTTGTCGCCCGGCTGGATGCGGCGCTTCACGGCCAGGAACACCTTGACCATCTTCAGCACGCCCGGGGCGAGGTCGTCACCGGCGGTGATCTTGCCGCGCTTGTCGGCGAAGCGACGCTCGAATTCCTTCTCGTGCGCCTGGATCTGCTTCTGCGCGCGCTCGATGGCTTCCGAAGCGTCCTCGTCCTTCATGCGCAGGGCGAACCAGTCAGCCTTCTTCAGGCCGTCCAGGAACGCGTCGCTGATGACGTCGCCCTTCTTCAGGCCAGCGCCACCGTTGACCACCTTGCCCACGATCTGCGAACGCAGACGCATGTAGATGGCGGCTTCCAGGATGCGGAACTGGTCGTCGAAGTCCTTCTTGACGCGCTTGATTTCAGACTCTTCGATCTGGCGGGCGCGCTTGTCCTTCTCGATGCCGTCGCGGGTGAAGACCTGCACGTCGATGACGGTGCCGTCCATGCCCGGCGGAACGCGCAGCGAGCTGTCCTTCACGTCCGAAGCCTTCTCGCCGAAGATCGCGCGCAGCAGCTTCTCTTCCGGGGTCAGCTGGCTTTCGCCCTTCGGGGTGACCTTGCCGACCATGATGTCGCCGGCGCGGACTTCCGCACCGATGTACACCACGCCGCTCTCGTCCAGGCGGTTCAGCGCCTGCTCGGAGACGTTCGGGATATCGGCCGAGATTTCCTCCGGCCCCAGCTTGGTGTCACGCGCGACGCAGGTCAGCTCTTCGATGTGGATCGTGGTGTAACGATCCTCCTCCACCACACGCTCGGAGAGCAGGATGGAGTCTTCGAAGTTGTAGCCGTTCCACGGCATGAACGCGATCAGCATGTTCTGGCCCAGGGCCAGTTCGCCGATGTCGGTGGACGGACCGTCGGCCAGCACGTCGCCGCGGGCGATGACGTCACCCACCTGGACCAGCGGACGCTGGTTGATGCAGGTGTTCTGGTTCGAACGGGTGTACTTGACCAGGTTGTAGATGTCCACGCCTGCGTCGGTGGCGCCAACGATCTCTTCCTCGTTGACCTTGACCACGATGCGGGCGGCATCGATCTGCACGATCTCGCCACCACGACGGGCATTCACGGTCACACCGGAGTCACGCGCCACGGCGCGCTCGATGCCGGTACCGACCAGCGGCTTCTGCGCACGCAGGGTCGGCACAGCCTGACGCTGCATGTTGGCGCCCATCAGTGCGCGGTTGGCGTCATCGTGCTCCAGGAACGGAACCAGCGCGGCCGCGATCGACACGGTCTGCATCGGCGAGACGTCCATGAAGTGGACTTCCGCCGGCGGCTTCAGCAGCGACTCGCCCTGGAAGCGGCACGGAACGAACTGCTCGGTCAGCACGCTGTCGGCATTGGTCAGGGCGTTGGCCTGCGCAATGACGTATTCGTTTTCTTCGATGGCCGACAGGAACTCGACTTCGTCATAGACCTTGCCGTCCACGACCTTGCGGTACGGGGTCTCGAGGAAACCGTACTGGTTGGTGCGGGCGTACACGGCCAGCGAGTTGATCAGGCCGATGTTCGGGCCTTCCGGGGTTTCGATGGTGCAGACGCGGCCGTAATGGGTCGGGTGCACGTCGCGCACTTCGAAGCCGGCGCGCTCACGGGTCAGACCGCCCGGGCCCAGGGCCGAGACGCGACGCTTGTGGGTCACTTCCGACAGCGGGTTGTTCTGGTCCATGAACTGCGACAGCTGCGAGGAGCCGAAGAACTCCTTGATGGCAGCGGCGACCGGCTTGGCGTTGATCAGCTCCTGCGGGGTCAGGCCTTCCGACTCGGCCATCGACAGGCGCTCCTTGACCGCGCGCTCGACGCGGACCAGGCCCACGCGGAACACGTTCTCGGCCATTTCACCGACCGAACGCACGCGACGGTTGCCCAGGTGATCGATGTCATCGACCACGCCGCGACCGTTGCGGATCTCGGTCAGGACCTTGATCACGTCCAGGATGTCGGAGCTGTCGCCATGGGCGGCAACCAGGCGCTTGGACTCTTCGTCGTTGCGCTCACCGTAGTACTTGCGGTCGTACAGCACGGCTTCGCCGGTGGTTTCCTTGCGGCCCACGCGACGGTTGAACTTCATGCGGCCGACCGCGGACAGGTCGTAGCGCTCGAAGGTGAAGAACAGGTTGTGGAACAGGTTCTGCGCGGCATCCTTGGTCGGCGGCTCGCCCGGACGCATCATGCGGTAGATCTCGACCAGGGCTTCCAGCTGGGTCTTGGTCGGGTCGATGCGCAGGGTGTTGGACAGGTACGGGCCACGATCCAGATCGTTCACCCACAGGGTGCCCACGGCATCCACACCGGCCTTGCGGAAGGCCTGCAGCTGCTCGTCGGTGATCTCGTCATTGGCCTGGGCCAGCAGTTCGCCGGTCGAAGCATCGACCACGTCGTGCGACAGGATGCGGCCGACGATGTAGTCGTCCGGCACGGCCAGGGCGGCGATGCCCGAGGCTTCCAGCTGCTTGATGTGACGCGCGGTGATGCGCTTGCCGGCTTCCACGATGACCTTGTCGCCGTCGGCGAGGTCGAAGCCCAGGGTTTCGCCACGCAGGCGCTCCGGCACCAGCTCCAGCTGGACGCCTTCATCCGGGTTGATGTGGAAGGTGTTGATCTCGAAGAACTCGGCCAGCATCTCTTCGTTGCTGTAGCCGAGCGCGCGCAGCAGGATCGACACCGGCAGCTTGCGGCGACGGTCGATACGGGTGAACAGCGCATCCTTCGGGTCGAACTCGAAGTCCAGCCAGGAACCGCGGTAAGGAATGATGCGGGCGCTGTACAGCAGCTTGCCCGAGCTGTGGGTCTTGCCACGGTCGTGGTCGAAGAACACGCCCGGCGAACGGTGCAGCTGCGAGACGATGACGCGCTCGGTGCCGTTGACGATGAAGGTGCCGTTCTCGGTCATCAGCGGGATTTCGCCCAGATAGACCTCCTGCTCCTTCACGTACTTGATGGCCTTGGTCGACGACTCACGGTCGTAGATCACCAGGCGCACGGTCACGCGCAGCGGGGCGCCGTAGCTCATGCCACGCTGGCGGCACTCACGCTCGTCGAAGACCGGTTCGCCCAGCTTGTAGCCGACGTATTCCAGGGCAGCATTGCCGCTGTAGCTGGCGATCGGGAAGACCGACTTCAGCGCAGCGTGCAGGCCGTGGTCCGTGCGCTTGGCCGGATCGACGTTTTCCTGCAGGAATTCACGATAGGAATCCACCTGGATGGCGAGCAGGAACGGCACTTCGAGAATCGAGCGCTGCTTGCCGAAATCCTTGCGGATACGCTTTTTTTCGGTGAACGAATAGGACGTCATGAGGTCTTCCACCTTGTTGTGCGGATCGTGCGCCCACGATCCGAAGGGAACTTGAAATTGTCAGTTGGAAGTCGCTGGTATTGCCGGCACCAGCACGCCTTCTCCCGCTACTTCCAACTGCCAACTCGTCTGCATCCACTCCCCCGCTGCCGCGCTCTGCGCTGGCCTGCCGGGGTCTGACCGCAGCCCGTGTTGGGCTTTTTCTGCTTTTGAAACAGTCGACTAACAGTCGACCCTACCGGTACTGCAACAACGACCAAAGGCCGGGGGCTTACGCCCCCAGCCTTGGCTGCATCGCCGTGAATCGGTGACGATGCAAGGTAACTGCTTACTTGACTTCGACAGTCGCGCCAGCAGCTTCCAGGTCCTTCTTCATCTTCTCGGCGTCGTCCTTCGAAGCGCCTTCCTTCAGGACGCCACCGGCTTCGGCCAGGTCCTTCGCTTCCTTCAGGCCCAGGCCGGTGATGGCGCGGACGGCCTTGATGACTTCGACCTTCTTGTCGCCGGCCGACTTCAGGGTGACGGTGAACTCGGTCTGCTCTTCAACAGCAGCGGCCGGGCCAGCGGCAGCAGCCACGGCAACCGGAGCAGCGGCGGAGACGCCGAACTTCTCTTCGATGGCCTTGACCAGCTCCATCACTTCCATCAGGGACTTCTCGGCGATGGCGTCGACGATCTGTTCGTTGGTAAGGGACATGATTAATACCTTTGGATGATTTTCTGGGTTGAGGTTCCGTCAGGAACCACGGTAAGTCGAAACTCAGGCGGTCTCGGCGGCCGGCTCGGCAGCGTCGGCGGCGACGTCGCCACCACCCTGCTTCTCGCCAACGGCCTTGATGGCGCGGGCAAACATCGTGACCGGCTCGGTCAGGACGCGGGCCAGCATGGCCAGGGCCTGGTCGCGGGTCGGCAGCGAGGCCAGCACTTCGACGTGGCTTGCCGGGAACACTTCGCCACCGATGGCGACGACCTTAGCCTTCAGCTTGTCGTTGCCCTTGGCGGCTTCCTTGATCAGGCGACCGGCAGCGCCGGGCTCCTCGAGCGAGAACGCGTACAGCAGCGGACCAACCATCTGGTCCTGGGCGACTGCGAACTCGGTGCCTTCAACGGCGCGCGAAGCCAGGGTGTTCTTGACAACCTTCAAGAAAACACCGGTTTCACGAGCCTGCTTGCGCATCGCGGTCATCTGGGCGACCGTGGTGCCAGCGTATTCGGCTGCGATCAAGGAGTGGGCCTTGGCGGCGACGTCTGCCAGCTCGGCGACTACTTCTTGCTTCTGGGACAGATTGAGAGCCATTGCACTCCTCCTATTGAACTCCGCTTACGGCTCCTGCCGTGTGCGGTCCTGTGCGGCATCCGTCCTGGACGCCGGGAACATCGGGATGATGTTCCGGGGGTGGGCCGTTCTAGACCTGGAGTGGGCCAACCTGGGAAACCCAGACGTGCGTGAACCAGAAAAACTCCAGAAGGGCACCATCTACGCAGGGTGATTCCGGGGAATCGATTAAGCGCTCATGACTGCTCCGGCGGCGACTCCTTGCCAGATCGAGCTTCCGTGCCCGTCGCCGGTATTGCCACGACCGCGCCTGCGGTCTTTGACGGCTACCGCGGGCGATGTACGGCCAGCGATGCCTTCAAATGTCACGGTCACGGCACCGAAGGTACCGTGACCGCTTGAAACAATTACTTCAGGGTCAGCGACGACTGGTCGACGGTGACGCCCGGGCCCATCGTCGAGCTGACCGAAACCTTCTGCAGGTAGGTGCCCTTCGAGGTGGCCGGCTTGGCCTTGATCAGGTCCAGCAGCAGCGCGGTCAGGTTCGACTTCAGCGCGTCTTCGGCGAAGTCGGCCTTGCCGATGGTGCAGTGAATGATGCCGGCCTTGTCGGTGCGGTAACGGACCTGACCCGACTTGGCGTTCTTCACGGCTTCACCCGGGTTCGGGGAAACGGTGCCGACCTTCGGGTTCGGCATCAGGCCGCGCGGGCCCAGCACGGTGCCCAGCTTACCGACGACGCGCATGGCGTCCGGGGTCGCGATGACGACGTCGTAGTTCAGATCGCCGGCCTGCATCTTCTCGGCCAGATCATCCATACCGACGGCTTCGGCGCCAGCGGCCAGGGCTTCGTCAGCCTTGGCACCGGCCGGAGCGAACACGGCGACGCGGACCGACTTGCCGGTACCGGCCGGCAGCACGGTGGAGCCACGGACCTGCTGGTCGGACTTCTTCGCATCGACGCCCAGGCGCACAGCGACGTCGATCGACTCGACGAACTTGGCCTTGGTGGCGCTCTTCAGGATGTTGATCGCGTCCTCGAAGGCGTATGCCTTGCCCGGAACGACGGCGGCCTTGATGGCCTTCTCACGCTTGGTCTGTGCCATCTTATTAACCCTCCACCACGAGGCCCATGGAACGGGCAGAGCCAGCGATGGTACGCACGGCGGCGTCCAGATCGGCGGCAGTCAGATCCGGTTCCTTCGCCTTGGCGATCTCTTCCAGCTGCTTACGGGTGACCTTGCCGACCTTCTCGGTGTTCGGGCGCTTGGAGCCCGACGAGATGCCAGCGGCCTTCTTCAGCAGGGTGGTGGCCGGGGTGCTCTTGGTGATGAAGGTGAACGTACGGTCCGAGTAGGCCGTGATGATCACCGGAACCGGCAGACCCGGCTCGAGCTTCTGCGTGGCAGCGTTGAACGCCTTGCAGAATTCCATGATGTTCAGACCGCGCTGACCCAGCGCAGGACCGACCGGCGGCGAGGGGTTGGCCTGACCGGCCTTCACCTGCAGCTTGATGTAACCGACAACTTTCTTTGCCATGTGAGTACTCTCCGGGTGCTAGCGCCTTTCGACAACAGGCTCCCCATCGGACCGGGAATCACGCGTCCCGGCATCGCGTTTTGAAATCATGCTGAAGGCCACCTTGCGGCGGCCTCGTCCTGCTGGCTTCCCAGCGGGGAGCCGCGCACTATATCAGGTTTTTTCTTCACATGCCTGAAGCGGCACATAAACGGACGAAACCGGGCAGAGCCCGGTTCCCCTTGTAGAGTCGAGCCATGCTCGACTGCACCGCCATCCGGAGCCTGGAGTCGAGCAAGCTCGACTCTACCGACAGGTCAGACGGCCTTTTCGACCTGGCCGAACTCGAGTTCGACCGGAGTGGCACGACCGAAGATCAGCACCGAGACGCGCAGACGGCTCTTCTCGTAGTTGACTTCTTCGACGACGCCATTGAAATCGTTGAACGGGCCGTCGGTAACGCGGACCATCTGGCCCGGCTCGAACAGCACCTTCGGACGCGGCTTCTCGACACCTTCCTGAACGCGATTCAGGATAGCTTCGGCCTCGGAATCGGCGATCGGCAGCGGACGGTCGGCGGTGCCGCCGATGAAGCCCATCACGCGCGGGGTTTCCTTGACCAGGTGCCAGCTTTCGTTGTCGATGCGCGGAATACCGGCTTCTTCGTGGGTCTCGATCTGGACCAGCACGTAACCCGGGAAGAACTTGCGCTCGGAGCGGCGCTTCTGGCCAGCGCGCATCTCGACCACTTCTTCGGTCGGGACCAGGACATCGCCGAAGCGCTCTTCCATGCCGTCACGGACGATGCGATCGCGCAGAGCCTGCGCCACCGACTTCTCGAAGCCCGAATAGGCGTGAACGACGTACCAACGCTTCATGCAATTCTCCTTAGCGGCTCAGGAACAACTGAACCAGCCACTGAATGACGTAATCGAACCCACCCAGCAACAGACTGAGAATGGTCACCACCACCATCACGACCCAGGTCATGCGGATGGCTTCCTGGCGCGTCGGCCAGACCACCTTGCGCAGTTCGAAGCGCGACTCGGAGAGGAATTCGCGGGTGTCGCGCCCCTTGCCGGTCAGCATGAACACGCCGATACCGCCAACCAGACCGACCACAACCGCCAACGCACGCAGCTGACCCGCCCACGCACCCAGCTGGGTGGCGCGACCGGAGTCGGCGGAGAACCAGAACCAGACGAACAGACCGGCCAGCACCAGCAGCGATGCGGCGACGTACTTGACGATATCCCCGCCGTTGGCGGAGTTGTCCTTGGAGTGTTCGATCTTGCTATTCATCCGGCTGTGTCTGCTTTAGCGGCCCAGGCCGCTGGATAAGGTGGGCAGATGGCACGCCAGGAGGGACTCGAACCCCCAACCTGCGGTTTTGGAGACCGCTGCTCTGCCAATTGAGCTACTGGCGTACGTGTTGAAACTTGCCTTCCCTTAGACGGCGAAGGCGGACCGAGGTTCCCGGCCCGCCATTCGCGTAACCGGCGGCGCTATGCAACCACCGGTACTGCAGGTTTACTCGATGATCTTCGAGACCACGCCGGCGCCGACGGTACGGCCGCCTTCGCGG
>NZ_JASJSQ010000107.1:0-16585 GCF_030236855.1 Stenotrophomonas maltophilia group sp. Smal13 | reverse complement strand
TCTGCGAGGTAGAGCGCTGCATGTCACTATGTGGCGGGGCTGCATCGATGGAAGGGGATACATGGAGCGTACGAAAAAGACACTGACGATGGCCGATGTTGCTGGATGGGGTTCGGCGCTCGTCACGTTCGGATTGATTCAAGGCGCCTTCTATCTGAAGGCGTATTGGGGCCACTTCGGCCTGGATCCCTTCCAGTTTGTTGCGGTGAGTGAGCTTGCGCTGGCTGGGCTTGCTGGGATCGGCATGGTGTTATTTCTCATGCTGCTGGCCTCGCTGTTTGGCGGCTGGGTGGAGATGAAGGTCACGAGCGGCAGCTCCAAAAGCAAGCTGTTCGCATGGCTGTTTCCAGTGCTTTTCTTCACTGCCCTAGGGCTGCTGCTTTGGTGGTCGAACACATGGCCTCTTCTGATAGGGGTTCTTCTGACGGTCATCTGTGCGTTGATCGTGCATCTTTCGCCGGTGATGCCCACCGCAGTGAAAGATTCCCCTTGGCTAATTTACGCCTTGGTGATGCTGGTCTACGTCTCGATAGCTTCAAGCATGCTTGGCTTCCAGCGTGCCGAGAAGATTTCCTCTGGCGGCGGCAAGCACGTGACGGCCGTGACTGTTAATGGAAAGGTGGAGGGCGACCTAAGCCTGATTGGTCGTCTTGGTGATAGCTATGCACTGTGGGACCCGTCGCGGAAGGCTGCAGTGCTTGTGCCTGTTGGCGATGTTGGGAGGTTGGAGATTCTGCGAAAGGGTGTGATTCCTGTTTCGGCAGCCCAATAGGGCTGGTTCCCGGCGAGCACCAAGCTGAGAGTGGCGGTGCACTTCAGTACGGGGAGTAGCGATAAGGGATGTTTATCGGGAGTAGGGCGGATGCCCGCTTTTGGCCGCAGGGCGTCAAGCGACCCAGAGCGTCCATTGGTGCGGCCGCCGAGCCTAGCGCTGGGTCCGGTTATACGCTGGCTTGTTAGCCGAACCCAGTCACCCTAAGATCGAGCTGTATCGGCGGGAAAGCCCGCCATACGGCGCTTTGTGGGTAAGTCGTATAACCGGACCCACGGGTCCGTCTATTAGGTAGTTAGGCAGAAAAGGAGAGTTTTGTGCGCATCATGCAAACATTAGGACGCCACGGTGGCGCTCAAGAAGGCATCTTTCAATACAAGCGTGCCAGTCGCGGCGTCACAATTGACCCATCAATTAGCAGAGCATCAGGCCCATCTGGCCCAAAGCCTTCCATCCACATCACAACATCTGAGTGGACCTCAATCTTGCAGGCTATTGAGTCCGCCCCGCTCCAAACCTTTCGTATCACAGCACCTTCTGCTGGTTCACCAGCTCAACCATCCCAAGCGCTTCACACAATTATTCAGGCCACAGTTCCAAGTCCCGCAGGAGGCTGGAACTGGGATGACTCCTACAAATCATACGTTGTGGCTGTTCTGGAGCATGAAGGCGGCCTTGATCTCTATCATGGGTTACTTGGCGCAGGCAATCCACCAGCTATCATTGAGCTTAAGCGTGATATTCCGTAGGTTGCTTCCTAACAATTCATTCAAGCCGAGGGCTTAATTCCAGAGTTGAACGGCAGCTTCTGGCCGGAAGTCGACATCGGCGGGGCAGGGGATAGGGCAGATGTCCGCTGTTCGCCGATAGTGGTCGTGGGCTCGACATGGCAGCATCCGACCCAAAGCGGACAATCCGAAACCATCCGACCTGGCCACCGATCCAATGGGCTGAGTACGCCTGCCACGCCCCAATTCAAAACGTGGGTATAGATCTGCGTCGTCGTCACCTCCTCGTGACCCGGCAATTCCCGCACGGTCCTGATATCGGCTCCGGATTCGAGCAGATGGGTGGCGAAGCAATGTCGCAGGGTGTGTGGGCTGACAGGCTTAATGATGCCAGCCCTGCGGGCGGCCGTCTTAATGGCGCGCTGCAGCCCGCTCTCGTCCAGATGATGACGCTTCTCGCGATCATCGAGGGGGTCGATCACCCGATGGGTGGCCGGGAGAACGCACGCCCTGCCCAGTTCGCGCTCTGCGTTGCGGTACTTTCGGGCGAGAGCATGGGGCAACGACGCGGCCCCGAGTCCGCTTCTGGATCCCGGGCATGGAGGACCTGAACTCCATCGTTCTGTGCCTGCAAGGCCAGCCGCAGCCTCTGCGAAATCACCGTGCGGAAGCGCCCAGAATCCGCGCTAACCCCCACTTTGGGGTCTAATCGTAGTTAGACCTCAAGGAAAGACTACCGTGACCCCAGAAGAGCTCATTGCGCACCTTGAAAAGTACGAGAAGGATCTGTCTGGGATACTGGCGCGTTTCACGAAGACCAGGGACCGCATCTACATCAGTCGCGATGACGATCCTCGGTACCGTCAGATGGTCCAAGAGCTAGTAGATTTTTTCGACGACGCCTTGGGCAAGAACGCCTATTCCCGCAACATTGCTGCTATTGCCAACGAAGGTGTTAGCAACTTCACACGCTCTCCGTCATTAAAAAGCGTAGAGGACATTATTTCGGTCCTGCGCTCCGCAGTGACCCGCATCAAGCGCAACCCGGACTTAATCGCACAGCTGCCCACAAAGCCTGACAGCCAAATGGAGCACGTGTGGTCGCTGCTCCACGCAAGCGTTGTCGCCCTAGCCAAACCCAGATTCGAGGCTGGCCACTACGCAGATGCCGTAGAGGCCGTTCTTAAAGAGGTCAACTCAGTTGTAAAGATGCTACACAAAGCTGCGGCCAATGAAGAACTTGATGGCGCACCTTTGATGCGGAAAGCATTAACACCCAACAAGCCCACGATTACCCTGGATGACCTAACCACAGAAACGGGTCGCAACATCCAGCAAGGGCACATGGATCTGTTTGCGGGCTCAATGATCGGCGTGCGCAACCCTAAGGCCCATGGAAACATCGTGATTACGCCGGAGCGGGCAATCCATCACTTCTTCCTTGCAAGTCTGCTATTTCACAAGCTGGATGAGCGGCTTTGAGGTCTAACAATTCATTCAAGCCGAAGCCGCCTCGCGGCTCGGCTTAATTCAGGCGTCACGCCTTTGTCCGCTTCTGGCTGAAAGCGGACACTCTGTCGTGGGGCGTCAACAGTGCTCGTTGCGAACGATCAGCTCGGATGTATATCGGCTCGTTCATGTAGCCGACGGCGGTCGACGACAGCTGCCGGCGGGATCATCGTTGAGTCAGGTGTAATTGGTGAAGCGTTCCACCATCGATCTTAGGTTTCGCCCATCCACGGCCTTTCCGTTCCTGCTGAAATGACCGGTCATCACGCGATCGGCGAACGGGCCAAACAGGTAGGGCAGCCACTCAACTTCCTTGGCATCTTCCGGAAGGAGTTCGAAGCCCCAGCGCTGTTGGGCGTTCTGCAGCATGGCGATGCCACGTGCGGCGATCTCCACCACCGTCCAACGCTCGCATAGCGTGCTGATCTGGATTTCCGAATAGCTGCCCGACGCGTAGCGGCTGCGCTTTCCCTGGGTGTCTCCCACCGTCTGGTACGCATGGTTCGAGTTGGCGGCATTCAAAGGGCCGGAAAGCAGCAGCAGGTTGCCCAATGATCCGGCGATGGCCGCGGAGGCCCGGTCGCTGTTGCGTCCTTTGGTGATGATGGCCTGCTGCCAGTGTTCATTGGGCGTCTGTGGGTAGATATGCTCCACGGAATCGGTCCAGTGGTATCGCTCCCAGGGCTTCTTGTCCTGCTTGCCGCGCGTTCCGCGCAGGCGTTCTTCCCAGGCCATCACCACCAGCTTGCCGAACGACCAGCCGTAGAATCCCGTGCCGCCCTTCTTGGTGAAGCGGTCGTTCACCGCTGCCAGTACGCCTTCGGCGCTGAAGTAGCCCTGCCAGTCGAATTGGGAGTAGGTGAGGATTTCCTCCTCTTCGTCATCGTAGCCCTGGACGTTGTTGATCAATGAATGCAGGTGCTGGGTGGCGATTTCCACGGCTCCCACCGCGTTGGCTGCGGGCAGCAGCGAAGCCTGGCGCGTGAGGACGCTCGGGTCGTTGTTGGCCACGGCAAAAGCCGACCGGTTGAGGTCGCTCTTGCCGGTATGGGCGGGCCGGTCGGCCGCCTGCAGCACCAGCACGCCGAAGCGTTCGGCCTCGGACGCCAGCGCCGAGAAGGCCGCAACCCAGCCAGTGTCCTTGTCAGGATACTGCAGGAAGGCGGGGTACTCCCGGGCAATGCGTACCAGGGCCCACAGCAGCAGGGGCGGAGTAGCACCTGCTGCGGCTTGATTCAAGCGATGGATATGGTCTGCAACGGTCGCAGGCAGCTTCTCCGGCGCGTGCAGCAGGTGCCAGCAGGCCGCTGCCTGTTCCAGGCTCTGGACGTACGCCACGATGTTGTCGCTGTCGACAGCCTGGCGGGTGGAGAATTCTTTGTCGAAGAGCTGGACGTTCAGCCAGTCATAGACGCGCTCCACGCGGAACCAACCGGTGGAGTGCGCGGAAAGAAACGCGTCATCCTGGAGCAGCTGCTTGCCGGCCCCGAGGCTTTGGTAGATGCCTTTCCAGCAACGATGTACTTCGGAGGCCGCGCGCTTCCCGCGCACGAAGTCGTGGTCCTGCGAAGCCAGATAGATCAGGCGGTTCTTGAGCTTCTCGAGCGTGCTCAGCGGGCGCCCGCGGTTGTTGATGGTCTCGAAGGCAACATGCACGTCGAACTGTGCGCCGATCGTGAGGACGAAAATCCTGAGGCGATGCATCAGAACGTCAAGATACGGCTGTGCCGCCTCGGCTTGACGGAGCGGGGCGGCGCGATCAGCGAAGAATTTCCATGCCGACGCGATGTTGCGTGCATAGTAGGAAGAATACTGAGAAACGGTGGCTTCCAGCTGGCGCTGCGCCAAAGCGTGGAAATCGAAGCAATCCTGCAGGACGTGGTTGTTCCTGAACCTGATCGGGTAGGCGGTTCCGCCGAGGGCCGAGATCATCAGTGCGATGGTGACCATGCGCTGCTGTCCGTCAATCAGCTCACTGACGCCGTCGGCGTCACTCGCGCCCAGCATGAGGGCACCGGTGTAGTGTTCGGCGGTGCCGCGGCTGACGATGCTTTCAACGTCGTCCCACAGGGCCTCCCAATGTTCCTTCTGCCAGGAGTAGCCGCGTTGGAACTCGGGTATCTCCAGGGTGCAACGGGAGGTGATGTCGCTTACCGAGAGAAGATCTGCGTTGCTGAAGCTCATGGTGTTCTCGTGCGTATCAGATTGGATGACGGTGTTTGGCGTGGGTCGCCCCAGGGGGGCAGCTGGAAGGGCCGCCGCTGGACGGCGGGAAGAGGGTCACCCCAGCAGCTGCCAGGCCAGCACCCCCGCTAGGGCTGCCGCAGTGACGCCCGCGGCCAGGCGCAGCTTGCCCAGTGCGGCCCGGCTGTCCGCCTGCTGCTGTGCCAGCGCGGCCTCCCACCGCCGATCACTCCCGGCGATGGCCGCCGCCAGGGCTTGCGCCTGATATTCGGACTGTTCAGCCAGTGCCTCGGCGTGCTGCCGCGCGAGATGCTGGCGTGCGCCGGCCTCCACGACCAGGGCCGCTGCCAAGGCATCGCCGTGCTGGCGCAGCACCTTCACCTCGTCCCGCAGTGCCGATTGGTCGGCCTGCAGCGGCAGGAGCACCGTTTCATGCAGACTGGCGACGCTCGCCAGCAACTGGTCATGGGCCACGGTCAGGCTGTCCTGCAGCGCGCTCATCTGGGCAGCCGTGCGGGCGGAGCTGGTCGCCAGGTGCTCCTCCACGTCCATTTTCAGGCGCTGTACCTCGAGCTTCAGCGCCTGCTCGGCCATGGTGACCCGCTCAACGCAGCCCACCAGTTTCAACGCCTGCTCCTGGGTGAGGCCCTTGGCTTCCAGAATGCCTTCGTTGACCAAGATGATCTGCTCCTGTTGACGTGCCTGCTCTTCCTGCTGCTGCAGGATCTGCACGTTCTGCTCGCGGATCTCGATGGCCTGGCTTTCCAGCTGCTCCTGCTGGTCGTGCAGGGCTTCCTGCTGAATGTGCAGTACCTTGGAAAGCGCGGTGTTGATCACCAGCAGTTCCGATGTGGATGCGGTGAGGTTGCCGATGGCCTTGTTGAGGTCCATCTGCGCATCCTCCATGGCCTCCTGGCGGCCCTTGATCAGGTTGCCGAAGAAGTTGCCATCGCGTTTTTCCTGGCGCGCCTGCTCCAGATCCTTGGCCTTCCTGCGCAGGGCCTTGCCTTCTTCACCCATGCGTTTCACCAGGGCGCCCACGTGACCCAGGCTGTCCAGATTCTGCGGCAGGTCCACGCTGGCGACGGCGCGTACGATCATCAGTTCTTGACTGGCCTGTTGGTTCACGGCGTTCATCCTTGAATCTGTTGGCGGTTGAGAAAGCCTTCCAGCAGGTCGTGGCGTTCCTGCAGGCTTTTCAGGGAAAGATCACTCTGCGACACGTGATCGCGCGCACGGGCATTGCTTTGAGACAGGCTGGACAGCGCGGCGGCACCATCAGTGGCGGCGGCACTGTAGTGCTCGCTCACCGCCTGGTACAGGTGCAGCGATTGGAGGTTCAATGCGTAGCTGTGCAGGGTCAGCGTGGTCTGCTCGGTAAGCTGGTCAGCCAATTGCCCCCGGCTTTTGGCATCGGCCAGCATCGCTTCAATGCTCTGGCCATTGGCATCGTGGCGGCGGCGTTCGAACAACGCATCGATCTGGTACGCCATCAGCGCCGACAGCAGGCCGGTGAGGATACCCACCAGCACCGGGGCTACAATGTTGGCCACTGGTACGAGCACCGGGATGCTGAGCAGGAAGTTGGCCACGCTTTCACCGATCAGGATGCCTATCGTGGTCATCAGTACGGTCGAGAGCATCTTCAGGCCGGCCTGCAGAGCGGCCTCCTCGCTCATGTGCGCGGGCGGGAAGACGATCATGCGGAAGGCCTTGAACAGCCCCAGCAGACCCTCACGGATGGCCGTGACGTAACGCTTGGCCGTGGACAGTACATTGTTGAGCAGGAAGGTGAGCAGGTTGCTCACGAACCCGCTGAGCCCGCCTTCGAACAGCGCGCCAACGGCCTCCGGCACCTTCTTTGCCACATTGGTGGCCACCGTTACCAGGCGCTGGCGCAGCTCCTCTAACAGGACCTTGCTCAGTTTGATGCCCTTGCGGATGAGTGTCTTGAACTCCACGAACAGGCTGTTCACCAGCTCGGTCAGCAGCACGCCCATGGCCTGGCGCAGGCCCATCTGCCGGGCCTGCGCCAGGCCGGTGCTGGCCAGTTCGGCGGCCTGCTTCTTGAGCAGGGCGGTGTCTACCTTGGCATTGATGGCATCGCGTGCGCGCTCGTAGGAGGACTGCACCGCCTGTGGATCGAAATCCAATTGCGTGCCGGTATCTTCTGCCTTGGCGAGCTTGGCATCCACCCATTCGTCTACCCGTCGGCCACCCTTGGAGGCATTGAGTGACTTGTTGGTGAGCGACAGGTTCGCCTCATCGTTCGCCACGCCCGCCATGGCCGAAGTGTCCACGACCGGCGTGCCATCCACCATGGTGACCTTGCCGAGCGCCAGGTGGTTCTTCGGCGTCTCGTGGAACTCCTTCAGCGAGATGACATGGTCCAGCTCCATGGTGACGGGCACGCCGCCCTGGGTGGTGCTGCCATTGGCGGCCGTCTCGAAGGACTGGCCGGTGTATTCGTCCATGCCGCGTTCCAGGTGGGCGTCGCGCTTGCTGTTCCAATCGCTGTCGCCGTGGCCGGCAGCGCGGGCCTTGGCTTTGTTGTCCAGCGTGTACTCGGCACGGTTGTACTCTTCCTTGGAGTGCTTGTGCAGCGCTTTGTCCTCGGAAGTGGCGACATAGCTGTCATCGTCACGCTCGAAGTTGTGCAGCGTGGTGACATTGCCCCCGTTGCGGTCCTCGAACATCATCGGGTTCAGGCCGAAAGGCCCGATCAGCTGGGAAACAACCTGCTTGCGGCATTCCTGGTAAAGCCGGTCCAGCCGTTGCTGGCGCAGTTCCGTGGCAGTCATGGAAGATCCTGGGAAGGGAGGGTCATCGCGCGGCCTTCTGCACGGCAGCTTCCAGCCATGCGCCAAGGGAGGAGGCAACCAGGCGGCGGCGCGGGTGGTCGTGCTCGAATGTGATGATCTGCCCTACCTGGCCACCACGGGCCGGAGCGGTATCGATGCAAAGATGGTCGCCGGCGCCGCTGGCGGCGAATGGGATCCAGCCCGCATGCCACCACGCCGAGGCAATGCCGTTGTCGGGGACATCGGGTAGGTCATCGAATTCGCCATCGTTCGCCAGCCGGGTCAGGGCGGCCCAATCGGTGGCAATGGCCCCGCAGCCGGAGTAGGCCATCTCACCAAACAGGCCAGGGCCCTTGCGCGCCTGGCCGTCATGCCGGCGCAGGCTTTCGGCCAGTTCGTGGGGCAGGGCAAGGGAGAGGGTGGCTTCCAGGTCGGCAAGCTGGCCGGCTCGAGCCGGGGGGCGTAGATCGGCCAGACGCGCCGGGTCATGCGCGTGCAGCCACTGCTCAAGACGACTCCATGTCTTCTGCATTGGTGTGTTCCGTGGTGGTAGCACCCTGACATCGGCCAGGGCAACGTGGCGCCATCATAGCCATGCACCGTCGCAATGGAAGAGACGCGACGTGCCAGGCGGGCGGTGCCTGGATGCTGCTGCCGCCGCTTCTGCTGCACGCTGTTATCGGCGACTTGGTGCGTATCTTTAGGCGTGCGTGAGGTGTTCTTGGTTGGGGCGCGCTGGGGTGCCGTTGGAAGTGGCGGGGGGATTGGCCGTGCCACTGGAGGACATTGTGGCCTCGTCTACTCTTGGCTAGGAGCGGATGTAGAGCGAGCAAGGGATCAGGAAGATTTATCGGGGGTAGGGTAGGCAGCTTGCGACCCGCCAGCGGACTACAATTTGGCTAGTGTGCCGTTTCCGGTAAATTTGATGGATTGGCGCCAGGGATAGGGGAGGCCGTCAACGCTACTCAAAGGTCTCATCACGTCCGCGGCTATTCTCGGCAAGCATCTTTTCCCAACTATCAATCCGCGAATTAACCCGCCTGACTTCGTTCTCTTGAGTCTGACGATCGGGTGTTCCAGGTTGGGTGGGGAAGGACGCGAGGACAGTAGTCAGTTGCCGCAAGATGGGGAGCAGCCAGTCAGAGCTACCGGAAGTCAAGCCGCGTTTAGTAAGTTCAGCCATGAACGCGCTCTTATCTGGCGCAAGCTCATATAGGCGTTGCGTAACTTGCGGACCGTTGCCGTTCTTTCCATTGAGCTGGCAGAGCCGCGCAGCCAACAAGACTCGATGTGATGGGTCAGCGGCGCACCATTCAACAAGCGTGTCCTCCGAAATCGGAGAGGTCATCCTCTCGCTTGAATCTACCGAAGACTCTTCCATGGCCAAGTCATTCAACACGTGACGTTGAGTCTCGTCTAAATTAAGGAGGTAGTTCAGTGCCTCAGGAGCGTATCTGCGCAGGATGGGAGACAGGAAGTTTCCTGTAGTGCTGGGCGTATAGCGAGGGTAGAGGCTGCGTGCCCTGACCGCTTGTAGCAGAACTCCCTGCACTTCATCGAATGACCTAGAGTGCTTCGCGCCGAACTTGATTAGCTGTTCAACTTCATAGTCCAGACGCTCCCCTTCATGATCCAGATTAGGCCAGTCTTCTCGAGTTAGAAAATTCCGGCAGTAGTGGCCAAGCTCTTCTTGCTCGGCTGGCGTTCGCTCTCCGGCACTGAATACGACCATGTGGAGCACATCTAGTGCAGCATGCATGCCGTCGGGGCCTTTCGAAGCGAGGTCGTTCAGAATATCTCGGATGTCTGTGACCGAAACCGATGCGAGACGTGAACCGTACCCGAGCTCTCGGTATCTCCACAGGGGAGCAAGTCCCAGTGCCAAAGCCTGCCGGATTCGTTGTGCGCCTTCCTTTGTCAGTGGAGAGGCGAACTGTAGTGTCGGGAGCCAAGAGCCTAGAGCGGCATCACTCACTAAAGTGTCCAGCAACTTACTAGTCATTTCAGTGTCGCGTTCATTCCACCCTGATATCAGTCCAAAGACAAAGATCGAATTGAGCCGAGTGATGTCGCCGCTTGCGAGGATGACATCCTTAACTTGGCTCATCAGGGAGGATGGGTCTGTCGTTGCCAGTGCAACTCCACGGCCAACCGAAACGGTGTAAGGCTTGGCGCCCTCACCAAGCAACATTGGAAGCATTTCCCGCAACAGCACTTCGTCTGACGCCAACTGTTGGCCTAAGCGCTCGCTCTTGACGGTTGCCCGATCATCGGCGCCGAGATAGTCCTCTTCATCTTCCTCATCTTCCCAGGCGTCGCGCATGGAGATGACGGCATGAATCTTGGCGCGAAGATCTTTGGGGCTAATCAGTTGCTTGAATGCTGTCGCTCTCTCACGAGTTTCAATCTCGAGATCTTTATGTTTAAGGAGATCATTGAGGCTTTTCATGGCGGGCAACCAGTCATCGCATGCAATCAAGCGAGGAGCAAGCTTCGAAATTCGATCAAAGAGCACTTCATCTTGGACTAAGCCGAACACCGCCTTTCCCAGCATATTTCGAACTTCTCGCCCCACATAGTCATCGCGGAAGGCATAGTCCTCAGCGATTTCAATGAAAGCCGAATACCACGTCCGCTGTTCGTCTGAACTTTTTGGCCACCATCCGTATGAGCGTGTGCGTGCTCCAAAGTGAAAGTGAGATGCGGGACGGAAATTGCGAACTTTGAGGGATTCACCCAGCAGCGTGAGCCCGATCTTCACTTCATCGGAATCGCGGGCTGCTAGAAGGCGCTTCACATGCGGGGCGCGCTTCGCGGTTAGTGTCAGGGTGCCGGAGTAATACAGCTGAAAGAGTGAGGATAGCTGGTGATGCTTCTGCGCTCCAGTCCGATGGTCTTTCGAAAGTAGGGGAGTGAGGTCAAGTAGGACCCGAACGCACCGGTCAAACAGGCTGGGATCGTAGGCAATAGAGCTTGAAAGCTGAGCAAGCTTTTCTACGTCATACTCGTTTCGGATGCCGAGATCACCCTTCGTAGCGAAGTCTCCAATCGTATCAAGTGCAAGCGATGGGGCCACAGCAGCAAAGCGCAGGAAGATTAAGAGGTCTTTGTCGGAAATGCTGCCAAGGTCAGAGAAGTGGCCTCCAGGTGCCAAGAGGTCGGATACCAGCCTTACGGCGCTCGTGGAGTTGTGAAGAAAGCTCATCCGATGTGCGAAGGATGCTCTCACCCGGTCTGTGGCCAGAACGAACAGCTGATCCATCGTGACGGGCTCTAAAAGCTCCTCGAGAGCAAGCGCCGCGAGGCGGTTGGAGACTGCATGGGGCAATAGGGCGCGCCACTTGCCACGCTCCTGAAGAAGGCCGCGTCGACGAAGGTCGATCATGTTCCGTCGGAAGTCTGCGGGTGTGGTGCCCGCGAGGCCCGCCAAAATTGCGATCTCGGAGGTGGGAGATAGGTCTTCGCCGTCAAACGAATAGAGCAAGCTTGCTGCCTTGGCACAGCGCAGCAATTCATCCCCAGCGCCCTGGGATTGCTCGAATAAACGCCGAAATAGTTCGGTGTCTTTCAGCGAAGAAAGATCGTCGGTGTGCTTGGAGGTGGAAGCCAGGGCGAAGGCAAGACGAGAGTTGCCATCACTGGCGTCGATGACCTTACGGATGTCATTGTGCGAAAGGTGTTTACATCGGGCCTGTAAGAGTGTCGACATCGTCTCTTCAGAAGTACCTTCAAGACGGTAGAAGGTGGTTTCTTCAGGCAAGTCGTCTTGGATGTCATATTCGATCGTCAGAAGGCCAAGTTGGTTGCCACTCTTGGCTTTACGTTCAACGAGCGCGGCATGCGTCTTCTGACCGCAGTTATCGACAATCAGCACAGTTTTTGCGTTGGAACTTGCTAGCGCATCGATCATGGCTTCAGGCGATGGGTCCGGGCTGTTCGAGATGTCGGTGTACATTGCCCAATCTGGGGATAGAGCGGGAGCGCCGGTTTTGACGCGGGTGTCAAAAATGGCTTGCGCTAGCCGCGTCTTTCCAACGCCAGACAGACCAACTAAGCGAACTGTTCCACCTGCCGCCAAATCGCGCCGTATCGCCTCAATGGCTTGAAGATCGGTCATCCCTTCGGTTGAAGTCGAGGAAAAGACACGAGGCTCGCTTCCAACCACGAACTCGGCATCCTGATCCGTCTCCTTGTAGGCCCAAGGGCCGTAAGCTGACCATCCTTGTATTGACCTACCGACGGCCTTACGCACCCAAACGGCTAAAGAGGGGAAGTTCTCTACCCAATTGGCTATCTCTCGTGCGCCAAGAAAGTCGACTTTGATCATTCCAGTCAACCCATGTTTTCCAACCACCTTTTCCATGGCGGCTACCCGGGCGCGCCGTTTAGGGTCGGCGGGATCGTCTCGGGTGGAAGCAATGAGATAAGCGCCGCCGTCGGCTGCTAATGAAACGATCGAGGGCCTGACGATCCCTTTGGGAGCCATCTCGGATTCAACTTTCGCAGGCCCAAATGCCTCGGCCTTGACCTGGACGATGGCAACACTGAGGCCCAGAGGGCCGCCCACCTCGCGAGCCGGCGGGCCATCAACACGGACATCGACCCCCCCATCACCCGCTCGCTGATTACCACCCCAAAACACGGCAGCTGGATCCAGGCCGGCGCGCTGAAGCTGAGAACGACACAGGCGGGCCAGCAGCTCTCTGGCTTGGCCGTCGTCCAAGGCTTGGATGTGGTTGGTCTGAATATCGAAGAGAGGGTGCATGGGGCCATTGTCGCAAGGTATGTGCGTCCTGGGCAGGTTGTTCAGAGGCCATCCAGCCGTGGAGGCCTTTGTTGGGCTGTAACTAGAACTTGCAGGTCCCGGCAGGATTGCGGGTATCGCTTTCGGGGCTGGTTGGACCCGTAACCATTGATGTAGTCGGGGCGGTGGGGTGGGAGTCTCTTCCCATCACCTGCTCCATCGACAAGCCTTCATGGCGGCTGTCCTCAGTCTTCAAGCAGGCGAGCAGCGGGGTTAGCTGTGGCTTCGCCGCTCTGAAAGTACCCCAACACGCTTGATATTGATCGATGCTCAGTGAGCTGCATGATCGCAGGCAACGCCACGCCTTGGCGGCTGGCCTCGGTCACGAACCCCGAGCGCAGGCTATGCCCGCCAAAATCGCCCTCCAGTCCGGCCAGGCGCGCCCGCCGCTGGACAATCTCACCCACAGCCGCCGGGGACAAGGCAGGGCCGATCCGCTGTTTCCAGAGCCGCCGGAAGATCGCCCCTTCGGTGATCCCGGCTGCGTCCAGCCAGTCCTGCAGGGCGAGGGCGGCCCGATCGAGCACCGGCTTGTCCCGGGGTCGAGGTGGCCGTAACCCCGGCCTGCTGGGTCTTACTGTGCTCCAGCCGGTAGATATAGCCCGCCTCGCCAATCCGGCGCAGGTCGCGCAGGTCGGCAGCGGCGATCTCGCTGCGCCGGCGGCCACCACTAGCGAACCCGAAGCAGAGTAGGGCGCGATCTCGAATTCCTTCCAGGCTGTCGTCGCAGGTGGCCAACATGGCCTCCAGCTCGGCCAGGGTGATTGCAGTCTTCTTGCGCGGGCGCTCGCCGCGCTTGACCGCGGCCCGCGCCGCGCGACTGAGTACGGTGCGGATTGCCGGCTGCTCGCAGGGATTGGCCAGGTGTTTGAGCCGGTGCGCAGTGGACAGCACCGCAACGCGATGGCGCACGGTCGCCAAGGTCCACGGGCCGACCTTGGCTTTGAGGCCAGCTGCCACCGAGCCCTGGTCGACGGCTGGTGGAAGTTCCCAAGCCAATTCGCCGTCGGTCGAGCGGCGCTGTACGTGATCGACTACGAACTGGAGCACGATGGCTTCGGGTACCGGCAAGGCCAACTCGATGCCGTAGCGCGCCGCGTGCCAGCCGGCCCAGTAGCGCAGGGCGCTGGTGTAGCTGCGGGTCGTGTTCTCGGCTGCGGCTTCGGCCAGCAACTCGCGGACCGCATCGGCAGCCTGTTGGGCCAGCTGTCGCCGACGAGTTGGTCGCCAAGGGCGAACGCCCAACCGTAGAACGGATCCGGGCTCACCTCGGGACAGGCTCGCCGAACACCGTGACCCGCTGGCTGGAGACGTGGTGGAACCGACTTGGCACGCGCCTGCAGCCAGCGCGTCAGGACCTAGAAGATGCACCGGCGGTGTTGGCGCAACTCGCCGGACAATGGTGGGAGCTAGCGTTGAGTCATGCCCGGGAGGCCGCCCATCGAGAGCTTGCAGAGGCTGAGCAGTCGCTGGCCGCCCGGCGTGATGCACTGGAGGCTAAGTCCCGATTTGTAGCTGACGAGCTGACGCAAATGCGCTCAGAGCGCGACGATGCTCTCACAGGAGAGAGAATTGCCGCTACGCAAGCTACAGAGCTCCAGCACTTAGTCGACCAACTCCGTATGCAGATCTCAGAGCTCACAGAGCAACGGGACACCGCGCTTCGGAGAGCCGACCGAAGTGAGGCAGCGAGACAGCAACTCGACGTCCGGCTTCAGGAGACCCTAGAGACGGCGAAATCTGAGAGGGAGGACTGGACCGAGTACGTCAGATCTGTCGAGAATCGGGCGCTCAGCGATGTTGATCGTGCCCGCCAGGAGGTGAAGGAACTCCAGGCGCAGCTAAGCAAGGCATCCGAACAACACAGGGCCCTTGAGAAGCAGCTGCGTCAGGATATCCAGGCCGCCCAATCAGCGGCCGCCACAGCCAGTCAGTCTGCCGATATCCTGCGCGGCAGATGTGACGCGCTCGAGGGGCAACTTTCAGGGCTTCGAGATTTGCCAGCTCAGCTGGAGGTGGCGCTCAAGCGATCCAAAGAAGTTCGTCCGCCTGCGGCTCGCAGACGCCCAAAACAATAGCGCTGTGCCGCGCTCCTAGTAGCTGACACGCAAAAGAACGAGGCGACTTCACTTGCCCCGGAGGCCAGTCCGCTGACTCCGCGCAAGGCGCGTTCTGCGAGCTAGCCAAGCAGCCCAACAGACGAATGAGACCGCAAATCCGACGATTGCCATGGCAACCAGCATGATCTCTCGATCAGTTTCGTTCATTGAGGGATTCTCGGAAGTTGAGCCTTAGCGTGTATGCCATGGTACCTGACGCTTCGGAGTGCAAGTGCGGGCGCGATGGCTGCACTCGAAAATATTCAAGGACAGCCTCAGCTTGATCCCCGAAGTGCAGACAGCATGGCTGCATGCTGCGCTAGAGCACCCGGGCATGCAAGATCCGCGCTGGAGCGTGCTTTGGCCAGCGGAAGCATCATGAAATGATGTGCAAGTAGCAGCCATACCCGGCCCGATGACGCGTTACAAAAGGGAAGCTAGCTGTACGGGCTTCCCACGAATTTGAGGTGAATCCTCAGTGGTGATCAAGGGTGGAAACATCTGCAATACAGCAACTAAGGCGCAAAAATCTCTGCTCTCGATCAGCGTCCACCCAGACTGTCTGCCTGGACACCCAGAATCTCTGCTTCAGCGCGGCAGAAATGTCTGTCAACGAACACCAAGCCAGAGGCGGAGCCATTGCCAAGCCGAGCCCACGAACCGGATCACGCCCGATACGTAATTTCGCATAATGTATATCGTGCAAGGCATTGCCAGCCTGTGGCATAGCCTGCACGTCGCGGGGTAGGGCTGCACCTACGAATAGGCATAGCGCCATGGCCACCGTGGCGAGTTTCTGCGCAATCCGGCGCCATGCGGCCTTTTCGTCCTCTGAATTGCTCCGCTCAGCCATCACGACAGCCGACCACATTTCCGGGCTGTCACCAATGTCCACCGCCATCCGCTCGATGTAGTGGATTTCCGCGTTTTTCCCTTGTTTCCAGAGGGAAACGGTTGCCCGGGACACGCCCAATGCCAGCGCACCAGCGTTGTCGCTCTGGATCTTCTGCACGTGTTTCCACCGGCAGAAAAGGTCGTAGCTGGCGCTCATTGTCGATACCTACTTGACAGGGATGTACAGGGGTACTTTACAGTTCGCCCCGGTGTCGAGGAATCCTTGACACTCCCGCCACCGGCACCCCAAGGCCGTTGGCGGGTTCTCTTGGGGCTTGGGGTAGGGGAGCAGGGATGATCGATCCTTTCATTGCCTTCGTGCTGCTGGCGGCCATCGTGGCCGTGTCCATTGGCAGCGCAAAACTCGTTTCGTGGTGCCTCGACCGGCGTGGGGAGTCCGCCCGTCGCAGCGCACACGAAGCAGCCTTCGTAGCCCAGGCACGAGCTGAGCTGGCCGCAACCGGCTGGACCCCGAATCACGAAGCGCTCTATCAGGCCGAAATCGCGGCCAGCAAGCGCGGTGATCTGCTGGCAGCAGCCGCGTTCTCCGAAGAGCGGGAGCGCGCCGCATGAGCAGGTTTCCCTCATTCGCCGAACTGGCGGAGTTCGATATGGGTCTTGCGGCGTGCGCCGCGCTCATAGCCGTTTGGCTGGGAGGCGCGTTGGTCTCCATCGTGATCGAGCAGGCATGGCTGGGGCTTCGTCGGCTGTGGAAGCTCGCGAAGGGGGCAGGCAATGGCCGTTGATCGCGCTCGCTTCAGGCTGGCTTTGGAGGGCGGGGCATGGGGCTTTTC
>NZ_JASJSQ010000106.1:11678-16587 GCF_030236855.1 Stenotrophomonas maltophilia group sp. Smal13 | reverse complement strand
GCGATCGTGGTGCTGCTGGTCGGCATGTGGGTGGCGCGACGCCTGTCGAATGCGATGCCACGCGCCACCGCGCGCATGGGCGTGGACCCGATGCTGGGCAATTTCCTGCGCAACGTGGTGTACGCCGCGTCGCTGGTGATCGTGGTGGTGCTGGCAATCGGCACGCTGGGCGTGCAGATCACCCCGCTGCTGGCCGTGCTTGGCACCGCCGGCCTGGCGGTAGGCCTGGCACTGAAGGATTCGCTGTCCAACATCGCCTCGGGCGTGATGCTGGTGACGCTGCGCCCGTTCCGCGTCGGTGATGTAGTGACGGTGGCCGGACAGACCGGCACGGTGCGCGAAGTGCGCATCTTCCAGACCGTCATCACCGGTGCCGACAATCAGCACACCACCATTCCGAACACGCTGATCACCGCTGCGCCGATCATCAACCTGACCGCCGAGCCGACCCGCCGCGTCGAACTGGTGGTGGGCATCGGCTATGAAGACAACATCCAGCTGGCGCGCGACACCGCGCTGGCGCTGATGAAGGCCGACCCGCGCGTGTTGCAGACGCCGGCACCGGACGTGGTGGTGTACGAACTGGGCGCGCACGCGATCAATCTTGGCATCCGCTGCTACGTGAAGTCGGCCGACTGGTTCGGTACCAAGGTCACGCTGTTGGAGCAGCTCAAGCTGGGCTTCGACAAGGCCGGCATCAACATCCCGTATCCGCAGCAGGACATGCACCTGTACCTGCACGGCAAGGATGGCGGCGTGGTCGAGGCCGACGCGCTGGTGCGCGACAAGCCCTGATCCCAAACAGAAATGCCGGCCAGCGGCCGGCACTACCCTGCCCCGCGCACCGTGGTAGTGCCGGCCGCTGGCCGGCAACCTCCAGGATCAGGCGGCGACGCTTTCTTCCAGCGTCGCGTAATCGGTGAACCCGACCGCACCACCGCCGAAGAACGTCGCGCGATCCGGCGGGTTCAGCTCCGCCCCCAGACGCAGGCGCTCCGGCAGGTCCGGGTTGGCGATGAACGGGCGACCGAAGCCGATCAGGTCGGCCCAGCCTTCCGCCAGTGCCTGCTCGGCGCGCTCGGCGGTGTACTTGCCGGCGTAGATCAGGGTGCCCGGGTAGATCAAGCGCAGCGCCTGCTTGAACGCCACCGGCATCAGCGGTGCATCGTCCCAGTCGGCTTCGGCGATGTGCAGGTAGCCCACGCCCAGCGCACCCAGCAGGTGCGCCGCGGCCAGGTAGGTAGCCTGCGGCGTATCGTCCACCGCGCCCGCAGCGTCGTCAGCGGCGCCAGACGAACACCGACGCGGTCACCACCGGCTACTGCAGTCACCGCCTGCACGACCTCGCGCAGGAAACGCAGCCGGTTCTGCAGCGAGCCGCCATAACCGTCGCTGCGCTGGTTGGCCTGCGAGTCGATGAACTGGTTGATCAGGTAGCCATTGGCTCCGTGCAGCTCAACGCCATCGAAGCCGGCGGCCAGCGCATTGCGGGTGGCCTGCGCGTAGTCGGCGATGATGCCCGGAATCTCGGCCTCGGCCAGCGCGCGCGGCATCGAGTGCTGGATCATCTCGCCCACGCCCGCTTCCGGGCCTGCGCCGGTGGGGTCGACAAACACCTTCACCCCCTCGGCCAGCAGCGCCGACGACGACACCGGCGCGGCACCATCGGGCTGCAGGGCTACGTGCGAGACCCGACCCACATGCCACAGCTGGGCGTAGATGCGGCCACCAGCAGCGTGCACGGCGTCGGTCACCTGGCGCCAGCCCTGCACCTGCTCCGGGCTGTGGATGCCCGGGGTCCAGGCATAGCCCTGGCCCTGCGGGCTGATCTGGGTACCTTCGCTGACGATCAGGCCGGCGCTGGCCCGCTGCGCGTAATAGGCAGCCATCTCGGCAGTGGCAACATTGCCGCCTGCCGCGCGCGAGCGGGTCATCGGCGGCATCGCGATACGGTTGGGCAGGGTCAAGGCGCCCAGGCGGTGGGGGGTGAACAACATGGCGGCGATCTCTTGCGGGGGGAGTGACCGCAAGGATGGGGATGGATGCCGCAGCGCAACAGGCGGATCGCGGCAAAACAGTTGTGCCTTGCAGGCAAGGATGGCGTGGCCAGGGGTCAGAGCCCCTTCCTGCGGAACGGGATCCGACCCCGCGCGCAACCGGGGTCGGATCCCTTTGCAACGCAGAGGGCTCTGACCCCGAAGCCGGTTACAGCGTGGGCTCGATCAACGCCCCGCCATGCGCCACGCGGTCATAACAGGTGCGCACCACGTCTTCGCCGTACTTGATCTCCAGCCGGCGCACGATGAAGTGGCCGCGCGCCATGTCCTGGTAGTAGTCGGTGAACATGGTGTTCAACGTCGCACCGGCGGCCGCACCCACGATCGGCACCGCCTGTGCGGCGAATTTCTCGGTGACCACCACGCCGAAGCGCGCGGCCACCTTCTCCACCATCTTCGCCAGCAGCTTGCCGGCTTCCTTCGGCGCCACGCCCAGGGTGAGGTCGCGGCCGGTCACCACGCGCCCGGCCAACTCGGCCGACAGGTGGCGCATCACATCGGTGGTGAAGCCACGGGCCAGGTAGTAACCGGTCTCGCTGGCGTCATCGCGCGGCGAGTTGCCACCCAGCGCGAACACCTCCAGGCAGGCCTGGCGTGTGCTGAACTCGGACAGGTCGAACCCCTCGCTACGGGCCACGTCGGCTACCGCACGCATCATGATGGTGGTCGATACCGGCAGCTCGATGAACAGCGCGGCAAAACCAAAGGCGCCACCCACCGCACCGGAGGTCGCTGCCGCCAGCTTGTGCCAGCGGGTGGATGCCCCCTTGCCGGGCGTGTTGTCCATACTCCACAGCGCCGCCTGCTCCGAACTGGACGGTGCTGCCTGCACCGCACCGTGGATGCGGTTGGAGACCGAGCTGGGCAGCGCCTTCACCGCGAACTCCAGCGGCGTGCCGACCAGATTGGCCATGCGCGCGGTCAGGGTCGGCGCTTCCAGCAGGGCCACCGCCCGCTGCAGGTCAGACCAGTCGCGGGCGTCATGGGCAATGTCGCGGGGAAGCAGGATGGGCTCGTTCATGGCGCTGATCTTAGCGCCGGATAGTTGAACGGTTCGTCGCGGGGATCAGGGCCCTTTCCGCTGGAAAGGGAACCGCCCCCGGCGCCTTGCCGGCCAGCGGCCGGCACTACCAGTTCGCGTGTCACCCGGTAGCGCCGGGCCATGCCCGGCGTCGTTGTTCAGGCAACCGGCAGCCCCGACAGCGCGCCCATGAATTGGCGGTAGTGACGCAGCTCGGCGATGGAGTCATGCACATCGCTCAGCGCGGTGTGGTTGCTGTTCTTGCCAACGCCAGCGGCCACGGTCGGCGCCCAGCGCTTGGCCAGCTCCTTCACCGTGGACACGTCCAGGTTGCGGTAGTGGAAGTACTTCTCCAGGCGCGGCATCTGGCGGTGCAGGAAGCGGCGGTCCTGGCAGATGGAGTTGCCGCACATCGGCGAGAGGCCGGCCGGGATCCACTGCGCCAGGAAATTCACCGTCTGCGCTTCAGCTTGGGCAAGGGTCACCGTGCTGTCCACCACACGCTGCCACAGGCCCGAACGGCGGTGCTGGTTGCGGTTCCACTCGTCCATCGCTTCCAGCGTTTCCAGCGGATGGTGGATGGCGAATTCCGGACCTTCGGCCAGCACGTTGAGCTGGGCGTCAGTGACTACGGTGGCGATCTCGATGATCGAATCGTTGTCGGTATCCAACCCGGTCATTTCCAGGTCGATCCAGATCAGTCGTTCATTGGCCGCGCCGTTGTCCGCCATGTGTCGCCTCGTTGCTGGGCAGGCGCGCAGCCTACCGGTGATGGAAAGAGGCGCCCATCATACCCGTTCGCCCCTCAGCCCTCGCCGGCGTGGTCTTCCAGCAACAGCGGCGGCTTGCCACGCTTGGCGCGGAAATAGTTGGTCAGGCGCATGCTGGCTTCCTTGGCCAGTACCCCACCGTGGATCTCCACCCGGTGGTTGTGGCGGGCATCGCCAATGAGGTCGAACACGCTGCCGCAGGCACCGGTCTTGGGGTCGCTGGCACCGTAGACCAACCGTGCAACGCGCGCGTGCACGATCGCCATTGCGCACATCGCACACGGCTCCAGGGTCACATACAGCGTGCTGCCAAGCAGGCGATGGTTCGCCAGCAATTTTCCGCCCGCCCGCATGGCCACGATCTCGGCGTGTGCGCTGGGGTCATGCGAGGCGATGTTGAGGTTCCAGCCCTCGCCCAGCAGTTGGCCGTCGGCACCGACCAGCACTGCACCCACCGGGATCTCGTCGAACTCGCGTTGTGCGCGCTCGGCCAGCGCCAGCGCGTGGCGCATCCAGTGTTCGTCGGTGTCGTGCACCGGCACACCCAGGGCGTCGGTCATGGCGGTTCTCGCGTGTCTGCAGGGCCAGGATGGCCGCCGGGGCCGCATTGTACGCCCGCAGCCGTGCAGGCGCCGCTAGCGCGCGTCGAAGCGCTCGCGGGCAGCGTCCAGCGCCGGGAAATTGTGCTCGGCCCAACGGTCCAACGCGGTCAGGGTGTCTACCAGACTGCGCGCAACCTCGGTCAACCGGTACTCCACGTGCAGTGGCTTGCCGCCCAGATCGCAGCGCTCGATCAGGCCGTTGCGCTCCAGCTGCCGCAGGGTCTGGGTCAGCACCTTCTGCGAGATGCCTTCGATCTTCCGCAGCAGCGCACCATTGCGTTGCGGGCCCTCGGCCAATGCCGGCAGCAGCAGCATCACCCACTTGCCGGAGATCAGTGCCAGCGCATCGCGCGCCGAGCAGTCGGCGGCATAGACATCACCGGGAAAGGCCATGGTTACCTCAAAGTGCGTAATTGCCGGGGCATGCCGGCATCGCGAGGATGGTCGCACACTCCACGA
>NZ_JASJSQ010000106.1:0-11668 GCF_030236855.1 Stenotrophomonas maltophilia group sp. Smal13 | reverse complement strand
TGTAGCGCTGTTCGCGCTGGGCATCGAAGCGTTGGGGCTGCAGGCGGCCGAGCAGCTGCGGCACGACCATCTGCAGGTGGACATGGTCGACCTGTATGCAGAAGGCTTCGATCCGCTGGAAGCGGCCTGGCACCATCCACGGCGCCTGCAGCCCAAACGCTTCGATGCCCAGCGCGAACAGCGCTACAGCGCCGAACACGACCAGTTGCCCGCCGATGTGCGGCATCACCTGCAGCTGCTGCAGGCCGCGGACCTGGTGATCCTGCAGTTCCCACTGTGGTGGTTTGCGGCGCCGGCCATCCTCAAGGGCTGGCTGGACCGCGTGCTGGTCTACGGGCCGATGTACAACAGCCGGCAACGCCACGAGCGCGGCGTGATGCAGGGCAAGCGTGCGTTGCTGAGCGTCACCACCGGCTCTTCGGCGCGGGCGTGCGCGGTCGATGGCCGCGAAGGCGATACCCGGCTGTTGCTGTGGCCGTTGATGTACAGCCTGCGCTACGTCGGCTTCGAGGTGATGGAGCCGCATATGGTGCACGGCGTGCGCTCAGGGCTTGCAGCGGAACGCGTGCAGGCCCACGACGAAGCATTGGTTGCAGCCACCCTTTCCTACCGCGAGCGACTGTCGCGATGGCGGCAGTGGCCGACCGTGCCCTTCAACAACAGTGAGGACTTCGAGGATGGTGTGGCGCTGCGCGCGGAAGCGACTGCCTACAGTCCCTTCATCCGCCATCGCAACGCCGGATGAACCCGCACCTGCAGGCACGGCCGGAAAGCTTCACAATGCGTATTCCTGTAAGCACCTTGGTGAACACATGACCACCCTCCGTCCCTCTCGCGCCGACGACGGCGCCGCCCTTGTCGATCTCTGGCGCCGCGCCGTCGACGCCACCCACGACTTCCTCAGCACTGAAGATCGCCTGGCGATCGATGCCGAAGTCGCCGCTTTCCTGCCGCAGGTGCCGATGACCGTTGCTGTCGATGCACAGGATTGGCCGCTGGGCTTCATGCTGATCGACGGCACCCACATGGAAGCACTGTTCATCGATCCGGACGTGCGCGGCACCGGTATCGGTCGGCAGCTGCTGCAGCACGCACTGGCCCTGCACCCGCAGCTGAGCACCGACGTCAACGCACAGAACGCGCAGGCCGTGGGCTTCTACCTGCGCATGGGCTTTGTCGAAACCGGTCGTTCGCCGCTGGATTCGCAGGGCCGCCCGTATCCGCTGATCCACCTTCGGCATAAGGCCTGACATCCGTTGGAAGCAGCTGCGTGTTAGCGTGGCTGCTTTCGATCAAGGAATGCCGTACATGGATGGTGCAAAAGCCCTGTTGACCCTGTTTGCGCTGGGCATCAGCCTGGTCTGGATCCTGGTGCCGTTCGCCATCTTCGCCGTGCGCAACCTGCTGCGTGAGGTACTGGTCGAGCAGCGTCGTACCAATGAACTTCTCGAGCATATCGGCGGCTACCGCATTCCGAAACCGCAACCCGAACCGACCGTCTGGCGCGCGCCCTGAGCGGGCGCACGCCCGCCGTGGCTCAGGCTGTCGCCTCGAAGGCCGGTGAGTACTGCACCTCGCCCTGAGCCAGCGGAGGCTGCAGGCAAAGCGCCTGGAAGTACTCCGCCGGCACGCCCGGCAACACCAGGCCCGGCTCGGCACGGAAGCCGAAGCGCCCGTAATAGGCCGGCTCGCCCAGCAATACACAGCCATGCGCACCCTGCTGACGCAGTGCTTCAAGTGCGGCGCGCATCAGGGCCGCACCGATGCCCTGCCCCTGCCACGCGGGCACTACCGAGATCGGGCCCAGACCAAACCAGCCCGTGCTGCCATCGCTGACCGTCACCGGCGACAGGGCAATGTGACCGACCACCTGGCCCTGAGTTTCGGCGACCAGCGAAATGCTCAACTCCCCGCGGGTGCGCAGGGCGTCGACGATGAACTGCTCGGTGTGGCTGCTGTGCAGGGCTTCGCGGAAGGCGGCCTCGGTGAGTGCATGGATGGCGGCGTGGTCGGCCGTGGTTTCGGTGCGGATCATGCAGTTCAAGAGAACGCCTTTGATAATGTGATGAATGCGTGAATTATTGATTTAGGTCGCAGATTCAACCGCGAGCAGCCCCTGCCAGCAAGGCCAACGCGACGCCCGAATCCCCTGTGCTGCAATCGATTCGCCGGAATGCACCGCATCGGGCGCGTCAAAAAGCCGTCGCGGCGGTGGCGCAGCGTTCCTGACACGCTCCATAATCGAGAAACCTGTCACCCAGGAAGGATATATGGACATGGACGCACGATGCAGGATCAGGCCATGGGAGTAGCGCTCCCTGAAAGGAAAAGGCAGCCGCTGCTGGCGTTGCTCGCCCTTATCCCACTGGCCGCATGCTCGCCCTATGCTGATGCCGAGCGCGACGTCGCCGCTGGTGGGCGCGGCCTGGCCAAACTCAATCCTGCACCAAAGCAGGGCTACGAGCTGGTTCTGACACTGAAGGATGCCCCCGGTCCCTTCGCGGTGGTCGAGGGCGTTGCCCAGTACGACGTCAGCAACCACAAGGACTGCGGCCGGGTCCTGAGGGCGACCGGTACCGCCAGCCGTATTACCAGCCAGGAGCTCGTCACGCTGCGCAAGGTCGGTGAGAACGAGTACCGCGGTACGTTCTACCTCGACCGCATGCAGGACCAAGACTATTACGATCGCGGCGTCTGTCATTGGACACTGACCGGAGTCGGTGCGATGTTGCGCGCTACGACCGGCGAGGCGGATACGCGATTCCTGACGTTCATCGACAAGGAGCGCATGGACGCGGGGAGCCCATTGACTCTCTATTATCCGAGGGTTGCCTATCCTCGCGCGGAGCTTGCTGCCAACTATCCTGCCAGCGGCAAAGCGAATCCTTCGGAGTACAAGGAAGAGCTGCGCGACGCGCTGTTCTCGACCACCACCACTGTGCAGAAACTCGCGCCATGAGCTGCCAGTTCAACCATTCCTACCCCCAAGGAGGCCGACATTGCGCCACAAGATGATCCCGTGCCTTGCTCTGCTTCTGTTGACCGCCTGCAACCCGGAGACCGCCATGAACCAGGAACGTGCCGCTGCTGAAGCCGATGTCGCCCAGGGTGGGCGTGGCCTCGCCAAGCTCAACCCCAGCCCGCGCAAGGCCTATGAACTTGTACTGCGCCTGAAGGATGCACCCGGCGATTTCGCACTGGTCAAGGGCGTAGCGCAGTACGACGTCACCAACGAAGACCAGTGCGGCCACATCGAGCCGGCCACCGGCACAGCTGCACGTATCACCAGCCAGGAACCGGTGGAGCTGCGCAAGGTCGCTGAGGGCGAGTACCGCGGCACGCTGTATGTGGACCGCATGCTGGATGAGGACTACTACGGTCGTGGCGTCTGCAAGTGGGAGTTCACCGGTGCCGGGGCAATGCTGAAGGCGACGGGTGCCGAAGAAGAGACCCGCTTCCTCACTTTCGTCGACGCCAAGCCGCTGACCGAAGGTGGCGCCCATACGCTCTACTATCCGGATCTGGTCTATCCGAAGGCAGATCGCGTTCCCAACTTCCCAGCCAGTGGCGAGCCCGATCGCAGCAACTACGCCCCTGATCTGCAGGACAAGCTGTTTACGATCACCCTCTCCGCAAGTGAGGTGGCGCCGTGACCATCACCTCTCAGGACTACGCCGCGTTATCCAATGACGCCTACAAGGATCGGGCCGTCGGCCGACGTGAACCCGGCCAAGAAGAAAAAGTCACGTTAAACGGCCATGAGTACAAGATACTTGAGCATGTCAACAATCGTCTCAACGGCTATCAGGGCACCGTCTATCAGCGCGTAGACACCAAAGAGATCGTCATTGCGCATCGTGGCACCGAGCAGATCGCTCGCGATGCGATTCTGACCGACGGCGGCATGGTGGTTGCGCGCACCAACGTGCAGGCGCCTGACGCGATTGCTTTGACACAGAGGACGCTCGAAGGCGCCGCGCTTCAATCCCGCTTGAACGGTGTGCCCGCGCCCCAGGTCACCGTCACAGGCCACTCCCTCGGCGGCGCCCTGGCCCAGATCACCTCGCACCACTTCAACGTCAAGGGCGAGACCTTCAATGCCTACGGCGCGGTCAGCCTCAGCTACCGCATTCCGGAAGGCGGCAACACCATGATCAACCACGTCATGGCTTCCGATCCGGTCAGCGCCGCCTCGCCGCACTTCGGCCAGGTCCGCATCTACGCCAAGCCCGATGAGATCAAGACGCTCGCGGCAAATGGCTTCAGCAATCACGCCCTGCGTGATCTGATTCCAGACCGTCCGATCATCGCGGCCACCAGTTCATTCGGCGCGCACAAACTGGGCAACTTCCTCAACGAAGGCTCGGTGCTGAAGCACCCGGAAACGCAGAAGCTGGCGAAAGACAACGCCAAGATGATCGAGGAGTACCGCGACGACGTGGAATCACTGCGTCGTGGCGTCACCCGCGCGGCACGCGGCATCCCTGGCGGCGCCATCGATCTGTACGACCACATCCGCGGCCCGCTGCAGCCCGGTGAACCAGCACGCCGCGAAGCAGAGAAGAACGGCCATCACACCAGCATGCTGCGCATGGACGATGCCAATCACCTGGGCAACCCGCTGTTCAACGACGCGATCCGTGGCGTGCATGCGCAGGACGTTCGCGTCGGCCGCGTGCCGGATGTGATGAGTACGCAGTTGGCCGGTAGCCTGGCGGCGGAGATGCACGCTGCAGGCGGCAAGCGCATCGACGAAGTGGTGATGAATGCCGATGCCTCGCGCAGCTTCGCGGTGCAGGGCCAGGGCGGCGACCCGGCGCATCTGCGCGTGTCGGTGGACACGGCCGTGGCGATGAACACCCCGCTGGAGCAGAGCAGCCAGCGCATTGATCAGCAAGCTGCGGGACAGCGCCTGGCACAGGACCGCGATCAACAACTGGAACAACAGCAGAACCAGACCCGCAGCATGCAGGCCTGATGAACAGCGCGGGAGCCGGTCAATCCAGCTCCCGCGTCACTTCGGCCCTCTGCCTCAGGGGCTGGAGGCCGCGACCGGCGCGGACGCACTGGCGGTCACGAACAGATCCGGCCCGGAATCCGGGAAGCCACCACAGGCGCGATCGCCCGGTGCTACCGGATCACAGGGCCACTGCGCCCGCGCGACCTTTTCGCGCAGCTCGAAGCGATCCCCAGTCCAGACCACGAAGGCCAGGTGCTCGCGGTTCCAGTCACTGTAGGCACGCGGACCGCCCTTCTGCGCTGCCTCCGGGTACTGCACGAACCAGCGCATGGCCGGGCCGTACTGCAACTTGCTGTAGTCCAGGCTGATCCGGCCGTCGCGCGACAGCTGCCGCGCACGATCGGCCTCCGTCACCTGGGGCATGGCCGGCATGGCATCGGCGGTCACATCCCTCGGCGCGGCGTCCCCGCGAACCTGGTACACACGCTGGGCCACATAGGCCTCGCGGCAGTCACCCGCTGGCACACGTACCGGCTCCGCGCCGTACTCATCGCGGTTGGCGACCCGGTCGCTGCAGGTGAACGGTGCCGACACCAGGTAGAACGTGCTGTCGGCGTCGCGTCCTTCCAGCGAACGCACCCAGATGTCGCCCATCCGCGCGATGAAGTCCGGGCGCTGGCCGTAGCCCGGCACCGCCTTGAACCAAACCTTCTGTTGCACCTCACGCTCGCGCCAGCTGCGCGGCAGGTGGATGTCCTGCTGGGGCAGCGCGACCAGCAGCGCGGCCAGATGCGCCGGCATCGTGCCCTGGCAGGCGCCGATCAGCAGCTCGCCCTGGGCCGCCAGCCGCCCAGCAAGATCCACCGGGCAGCGGGCACCAAGCGCACGCTCGGTCGCCTGCTCGGGCGGCAACGGCGCGATGACCAAGGCGGGTGGCGCGGGAGCTACCGCCGGGACGGCTGGCTCGACGACAGCAGGCGGTGCAGCGACAGGCGCCGCCGCTGCGGGTGCAACGGGCACATGCGTCGGGTCTGCAGCCGGCGCCGGCTGCGCGTCCACCACTGGTGTCGCAGGAGGTGTCACGGCAGCCGGTACATCGGGAGCCGGCGCCGCGACAACGGCTTCGGTGGCCATGGGCGCTGCAACAGGTGCCATCCCTGCAGGCGCGTCAACGATCGCCTCGGCGGCGATGGGCGCCTCCACGACGGGCGCCGCTGTCTCCTGAGCCTGAGCCGACGCCGCGGCAAGTCCAAGTGACAGAAGCCAGAGCGGCGGCAGGCGGCGCACGGATGCATTGCAGCAGACAGCGGCGTGCCGGGCATTCGAGGGAACGATTCGCATGTGGTGTCCTTCCGAGTGGGTTTCCATGTCGGCGCCACAGGGCGCCACGCGTCGTACGTAAAGCGCCGGCGGGTCCCCTGCCCGCCGGCATCAGGTGTTACAGGGATCGAGAACGCTGCTCCTGCTCGCGGGCGAGCGCGGCCGCCGGGTCCTGCTGGGCGACACTGGCAGCCAACTGCTGGCTGCTCTGCGCCAGCGGCTGCTGGGCGGCCTGCTCCCGGTCAACGGACGCACGCAGCATCGCCGGATCTCCCAGCGCGCCCTGCACCGCAAACAGCGTGCGCCCGTCGTTGCCCGCCAGCAGATGATCGATACGCGACAGGCCGGCCTTCTGCGCGCTCAACGCCAGCGCGCCGGCGGCGTTGTCCAGTTCCTGCTCACTGCGCAGTCCGCTCTGCGCCCCCATCTGCTGCAGGTGCTGGCGTGCCCCCTGGAACAGGGCGTGTCCCGGCTCGCCCGGCTGCGACATGTCGCGCAGGGTGGCCTGCTGCGCCGGCGCCCCTACTTCGCCCCGCTCCAGCCGCGCCATCACATCAGGTGTCAGCTTCTGCTGCCACACATCGAACCGCTGCTGGCGGGCCTCGATGCCGTTCAGGCCACCATTGATCGCGCGTGTCGCTTCGCGCACATCCTCGCGCGCCGCCTCCGGCACGCGCGTCTGCCACTGCCACACCGCAATACGGCCCGCATGCTCAGGCTGCGCGGCCAGCTCCGGTTGATTCACCAGATCCAGATCCAGCGCCTTGCCGGCACGCTCATAGTTTTCCTTGCCGACCAGCGGCAGATAGCCGCGGCCGTGATACTTCAATGCGTCGCCGGGCGCATCATTGCCCATGCGCCCGCCGTACATCAGCTCGGCCAGATTCTCCGGACGGCCGCGCAACGCGTCCTGGCGGGCGTCCTCAAGCGCGCCATTGCCATTGCGCCACGCCGCTTCCACCGGGATCTGCGAGATACCCCGGGTGAAGTTGAAACTTTCATTGAGCCGGCTCAGGCCACGGGACTCGTGCCCGGCCTGCGCCATGAAGTTGGCCAGTTCCCGGGACGAGGTGATGCCGGCCTCCGTGGCCTGCCGCAGCAACTGCGACTCTCTATCCTGCGACACGGTGAAACTCCTGCTCGATCATCGTTGGGTACTCCCGCCTCCTCACAGGCATGGCACTCAGGGCAAGCTCACGTCGGCGACAACGGACGGATCGAAATCCTCGAACCGCACCCGACCAAGTTCGGCCGCCGAGAAATCGCGTGTATGACTGGCCTCGGTCTCGGTGTCGACCACCCTGCGCTGCACGCCATGCACCCAACAGGCCTCGTCGGCCGGAACGTAGCGGAACGTGTAGATGCTGCTCCAGCGCTCACGGCTCCCGCCGTTGGTGATCACACTGAACGCGCCATCCTCGATGGTCACGTACGCGAAGGGGTCGCCGGCAATGCCCCCACGGGTGGAGCACGGCACCAGCTTGTCGTTGCGCGCGGCCAACTGCCATCGGCCCGCGGCGTCACCCAGCAGCAGCAACAACACCCGGTTGGGACCGTGCTCGCCGGGCACCAAGCCGTCGGGTGCCGGTTGATCGATCACCAGCAACTGGTCGTCGATCCCGTTGCCGGTGAGATCGCCGCGTACCGCCTCCAGCAGGTTCGCGCCGGACGGAACGAACGCCAAGGCATTGTCCATGTGTACGCCACTCCCCTTCTGCATCCCCTGCGACTCCTTCAATCCTGACTTTCCAGTACCCGCGCGACGACCGGGAAACCATGCGCTGCGCTGCAGGCTCCGGTTTCCACCATGGCGGATGATAGCCCCGGCCCTGCGGCGTCTGCGATGGTCGCAATCAACATCCGCATCGTGGGTCGTCAGAGTCCTCATGGACGGAAAAGCTCCTGCGTTCGATGGCACCGATGCGTCGGGATTTTGACGCGCACGCAGCTTACTTCGAGGAGGCGGGGCTCGTCGAAGGGAGCTTGGGATGAAAAGCGCACTTGATCACAGAAAAAGCGCAGTTAACGTGAATGGTGGCTTATCCGAAAAACAGATCCGCGGTGGATGGCGCCGGGGATGCATCGCCTCCCGCAGCCCCGCCGGCCTGAGGTTGCGCGGAAAGCGTGCTGCTTATCGCGCCCGAACATGCTCATGCTGGTGGCAACGGCCACAATCAACGCTGCCCGCGCCATGTTGGTTACCAGGACCATCATCGAGTCGCGGCTGCAGCCTGTAACGATTCGATAGCCTTGCAACACTTCTCCACAGCGCAGTAAAAGAACATTTGCCCACTAGGACCGTCGCGCCACTCGATCTCGGCGGGATGTCACGGCAACCATGAGACTAGAACGACTCAAAGATCGGCTCAGAACAATCTGTATATAGAACTTTGCACTGCCCACCACCGATGTCCGCGCAATGGGACAAAACTCGATTTGTAGCCTCCTCCTTGGAGCCTGCAACCGAATAGGAGACGCGCCCCTTACTCCCCCTCTCGGGATCAGCATATGCAACGCACTGGTTCTTATAGGTAGTTCCGACTTTGCAATCTCTAGCGCCATGGGTCGCGCAACGGGAAAGCGCCTCGGACACAGCTTCCTGCTTTGAACGCCTTCCGACTGATGCCCCCATATCGCCCGTGCTTACTGCGGTTGCAATAGCTCCCCAGGTTTTGATCCAGCGGCCTGTCGCGACCGGACCACTGGACCCCGCAGCGCCTCCATTGGAGCCCGGTATTGGCGCACATCCACCAACCCCCTGTCCGCCAATCGGATACTGTCCGGGCGGGCAGCGCCCCTCCGCTTGGACATCTGCTGTCACAAGCAAGAACAAAGCAGAGCAAATCCAAAAGAGGGAGATCACAATGCGCTTCACGTTAACTCTCCAATACGCCTGAAATCACTGTCTACCAGGATGAGCAGCTCGCTGGCCAGTTTCCGCAATCCTTGTTGCATCCGACTGCGGCAATGTCATGCAGCTTGTTGACTGATTACTGTAGTCACCGGCGTCTGCAGTACGCCCCTTCTCCGGCTTATCCGGCGAGTAGTAGCTACCCGGCGACTGCCCACTCGGGCCCGGCGCCTGCGCAACAGGGCTGCCACCTATCTGCGAATATGCCATGAAGCTACCCAAGGTGCCCTGGAAGAACATGGCCGCCATTGGGGGCGCAGTCAGAATCAGGGTCGTCAGGATCAATCCCATGCCGCCCTACTGCATCGCCTGACTGGTCATGCCGTCGCTGGACGCGCCCATCAGCGGGAACTTGTTCACCAGCGGGGTCACCCCGAACGACGCAGACACGCGAATCACCATACCTATGGCCAGCGATTCCAACCCCAAAGGCAAAGTCGATGTCTTAGGCGGAAGTGAGAAATAGAAATAGCCCGCTTCTCAGCAGGCCACCTCTAAAACAAATAAGAAGAACCTCGGCGTGCAACAAAGCTCACCCAACGCGAGGATTCCATCAGCGGAAAGGCTTAAACTCAGACATGCTGCACGCAGAGTAGATAACGGTACAACTGCGCCCCTTACCCTCGGATTCACAACGGCGCACTGATTCCGCCTTCGCATCCTCTTCATTAGGTGATCGATACGCCACGGTTGTCACATCGGCCAGGGGTATTGAGCCAATCACCGGGCCGGCTAGCGCGGCGCATTGATTGTGGTACTCAAGAATAACTTTACACTTCTGCCCCCCCATGCGCTGACATTCAGAGAGCGCGAGAGACCTGGCTTCTCTCTTTGATTTTTTGACCTCTGCCACACCAATCGCCAAATTCTGGCCTACTTGATGGTCTGCATCTTGCGCCAAAGCACCCCACCGGGTTTCCCACTTGCCAGTTGGCGTGGGGCCATTGCTCTCACCACCAATTTGACCGCCCGGAATTGGCGCACAACCTCCTACGCCCTGCCCTCCCACCGGGTACTGACCTGGGGGGCACCGCCCTTCTGCCAACGCCACATTAGAAATAACGAGCAGCAAAAGCACGACAATGCACTTCATACTTACACCTCTATCAATCGACACTGTCATTTCACGCTAGGCACCAGCCTGCCCATGTTTTCCAGTATCTTGCTTGATCTCACCTGATCGCCCAATACCGTAACCAGAAGTCGCGCCGTGGCAGGAACTGACCGATGAAGCACTGGAATGATCCTTTGTCTGGGCCGGCGAATAGTAGCTACCCGGCGCCTGCGCAACCGGGCTGCCACCTATCTGCGAATGTGCCATGAAGCTACCCAAGGTACCCTGGAAGAACATGGCCGCCATTGGGGATAGTCAGAATAGTGTTCGTCAGGATCAAGCCCACGCCCCCCCCCCTTCTGCGCCGCGCAGCGTCATCCGCAATGCTCTTCGCCAAAGTCCTCATCGACGGGAAAGCGCCTGCGATTGAGGGCCAGATGCGTCAGCATTTTTGACGCGCACGCAGCCCACTTCTTCGGGCATGGGACCGAACTCCCGAATTCAGCTTCGAGAGTTCATTTCATGATGGCCCCAGCCACTCTGATCCCTCTACCAAAGTGCGATAGGTGTTGGACGTCGGATGTGTCAACCCAGCTCCATAGAGCAATCAGAACTCTTGGAAGATTGGCTCACTGCAATCCGTGTACTTGATCGTGCACTGCCCACCGCCGTGAGCAGCACAGTACTTCAGAACCTCAGTGGAAGCGGCCTCTCTCGTTGGACCACCGGCCATTGAAATCAATCCTTTAGAGCCTGGAGCCGGATCCGCATAAGCGACGCACTGGTTTTTATACGTTATCCCTACAGAGCAATCTTTCGCACCATATGTCGCACAGCGGGACTGAGCCTCAGCGACGGCCTCGGCCTTTGATCTCTTTCCAACCGAAGCTCCCACATCACCGGTCACAACAGATCGGGATATGGCTCCCCAGGTCTTGATCCACTTACCTATCGCACGCGGCCCGGAACTCCCCTCACCCTGAGAGGCTGGAATCGGGGCACAGCCACCCGCACCCTGCCCGCCAATCGGATACTGACCTGGCGGGCAGCGCCCCTCCCCATATGCAACTAGTGGGGCAAGGAACAGGAGAATCAGCAATAGAAAATTATTCATTCTCATAAGAAACCACTCGACAGCAGATCAAGAATTTGCGCCAACTTCCCGGCGACGCATCAAGTTAACGATTCACCCCGCGAAGGCCCGTGTCGTGAATCGTTGGCGCTGAGTTCTGTGGCAAGGTCATGCGAGCTGTCCCGGCAGCCGCATCCTGACCCGCCGTCGGAGCGTCAGTACTGTTAGAGGGCTTCGGAGGAGCGTAATAGCTCCCTGCCGGTTGGCCATTCGGACCAGGCGACACAGCCCCAGCACTGCCACCTATCTGCGAATATGCCATGAAGCTACCCAAGGTGCCCTGGAAGAACA
>NZ_JASJSQ010000105.1:0-16733 GCF_030236855.1 Stenotrophomonas maltophilia group sp. Smal13 | reverse complement strand
TTTCGCGGAAAGCCCCAGCCACGAGGGGGCTCCGCCGATGGCCGCCGACCGCGCACCAGCGCCGCTCTCCGCCAAATCCCCGAACCATGCACTCGCTCACGGATTGACCACACGATTGATGACAACGTTGTCCCTACCTGGCGCCGGACTCTCTCCCCGGCCTCCCAGGTACCTCCGTCCGCCCCCTCCGTCGCCTTCCCGGGCGACGCCCGGACCTGCGTCACGCGCGGCGCCATCGGGGCCCGCGCGCCCTTTGATCGGAGACTTACCCATGTACGACCCGATTGTGCGCAGTGCCGAACGTTCGACCCGAAGCTGTCGTCCCCGCCGCCTGGCCTGGCTGCTTGCCCTGGCCGCCGGTACCGCCGCCCTGCCCGGCCTGGCGCAGGCCGCCAGCTGTGCCGGCGTGGCCCAGTGGGACCAGGCCAAGATCTACCGGGCCGGCGATACCCTGCAGAAAGGAGGCGTCCTCTATCGGGCGAACCAGGACATCTGGAACGCGCCGCCGGACCATCCGGCCGGTGCGCCCTACTACACCAACCTCGGTGCCTGCGATGGCAGCGGCAGCAACCAGCCGCCGGTGGTCAGCCTGACCTCGCCGGCCAACGGCGCCACCTTCAGCGCCGGCAGCACGGTCAACGTGACCGCCAACGCCAGTGATCCGGACGGCAGCGTCGCCAAGGTCGAGTTCTTCCGCGATGGCAGCACGCTGGGCGTGGCCACCAGTGCGCCGTACGCGGCCAGCTGGGCCAATGCCAGCGCCGGCAGCCACACCCTGCGTGCAGTCGCGACCGACAACAACAACGCCACCACCAGCACCGCGACCATCACCATCACCGTCAACGCCGCCGGTGGCGATACCACCGCACCGAGCGTGCCGGGCGGGCTGGCGGTCGGCACCCGCACCGCCAACAGCATCGCGCTCAGCTGGAGCCCGTCCACCGACAACACCGGTGGCAGCGGCGTGGCCGGCTACGACGTGTACCGCAACGGCAGCCTGGTCGGTTCACCGTCCAGCGCCAGCTACATCGATGGCGGGCTGACTGCCTCCACCACCTACCGCTACCGGGTTCGTGCCCGCGACAACGCCGGCAACGCCTCGGCCCAGGGCACCGAGATCAGCGCCACTACGCTGGCCGGCGACGGCGGCACCACCGGCAAGCGGGTGATCGGTTACTTCACCCAGTGGGGCATCTACGGCCGCAACTACCGGGTCAAGAACATCGACAGCAGTGGCTCGGCCGCACGCCTGACCCACATCAACTACGCGTTCGGCAACGTGCGCAACAACCGTTGCGAAGTGGGCATCACCCAGCCGTCGGATCCGAACAGCGGTGCCGGTGGCGATGCCTTCGCCGACTACACCAAGGCCTTCAGTGCCGCCGAGAGCGTCAGCGGCAGCGCCGATACCTGGGACCAGCCGCTGCGCGGCAACTGGAACCAGCTCAAGCAGCTCAAGGCCAAGTACCCGGGCATGAAGGTGCTGATCTCGCTGGGTGGCTGGACCTGGTCGCGTGGTTTCTCCAGCGCGGCGCGTCCGGAAAACCGCCAGGCCTTCGTCGCCTCGTGCATCGACGCCTACATCAAGGGCAACCTGCCGGTGACCGACGGTGCCGGTGGCGCCGGTGCCGCACTGGGCGTGTTCGACGGCATCGACGTCGACTGAGAGTACCCGGTGGCCTGTGGCATCGAATGCGGCAAGCCGGAGGACAACGCCAACTTCACCGCGCTGATGGCCGAGTTCCGCCGCCAGCTCGATGCGGTGCGTCCGGGCCTGTTGCTGACGGTGGCGGTGGGTGCCGGCATCGACAAGATCCGCGTCACTGATCCGGCCGCGTACCACCCGTACCTGGACTACATCAACGTGATGACCTACGACTTCCACGGCGCGTGGGATGCGAAGACCAATCACCAGTCGGCGCTGTTCGATTCGCCGAATGATCCGTCCACCGGCGACCAGAAGCTGTACAACAGCAACGACGCCATCGAGGCCTTCATCAGCCGTGGCGTGCCCGCCGCCAAGCTCAACCTGGGCATCGGCTACTACGGGCGTGGCTGGACCGGTGTGACCAACGCCAACAACGGCCTGTACCAGACCGCGACCGGCGCCGCCCCGGGCACGTATGAAGCCGGCATCGAAGACTGGAAGGTGCTGAAGAACCTGGCGTGGCCGGGCTACACCGACAACACCGCCGGTGCCACCTGGATCTACAACGGCAGCACGCTGTGGAGCTTCGATACCCCGGCCAACATCACCCGCAAGATGGGCTACGTGAAGACCCAGGGCCTGGGCGGCGCGTTCGTCTGGGAGTTCAGCGGTGACGATGCGCAGGGCACGCTGACCAAGGCGGTCAGTGATGGCCTGAAATAAGCAAAAAGCCGGGGGCGCATTGTGCGCCCCCGGCCTCTGATCTGTAGCGCCGAGCCCATGCTCGGCTGATGGTCCCGCAGTCGAGCATGCCTCGACGCTACGATTCCGCGTCAGCGCTTCTCGGACAGCTTGTCCAGCGCCGCACGCAGCTGCGCCGGCGGCAGGTAGCCGCCCAGCTGGGTGCCATCCGGCGCGAAGATCGCCGGCGTGCCGTTCACGCCCAACTGCTGGCCCAGCGCGTACTGCATCGCCACCGGGTTGGTGCAGTTCTTGGCCTGCACACTGCCACCGCGCTTGGCGTTGGTCAGGGCCTGGCGGCGATCCGCTGCACACCAGACCGAAATCATGTCGGTGTAGTCCTTGCTGCCCAGGCCCATGCGCGGGAATGCCAGGTACTCGACCGAGATGCCGTTGCGGTTGAGTTCTGCGATGTCCTGATGCAGCTTGCGGCAGTAGCCGCACTCGATGTCGGTGAACACGCTGATGGTGTACTTGGCATTGGGCGCAGCGAATACGATGCGGTCGCCGTGGTTGGCCTTGGCCAGCAGATCGCGGCGGTAGCCCAGCAGGCCCTCGCTGTTGGCCGGGCCCTTGGCACGCGTGTCGTAGGGCTGCGACTGGAACAGGTAGCGGCCATCGTCGGACACGTACAGCAACTGGCCGGAGACCACGACCTCGCGGAAGCCGGGGAACGGCGCAGCACCGATGTAGTCCACCTGGAAGCCGGGATTCAGCGCGGTCAGCGCGGCGCGCACGGCCTGGTCGGCCGAAGCGTTGGCGGCTGGGGCGGCCTTGGCCGCAGCCGCGGCGGGTGCCTTGGCGGCCGGCGGAGCCGGCTGGGCGCAGGCGGTCAGGCTGAGCGCACCGAACACGGCGGCGATGGCAAATCGGAGCATGGAGCGGTCCGCGACAGAAGAAGACCCCGGATTCTGACACAGCCGCCGCTACCGGGCCGCGACACTGCCCACCGTCCGAGGCCGGGGTTCAGGCCGCTGCTCAGCCGCGCGGATGGTGGCGCGCGTGCAGCTTCTGCAGGTGTTCGCGGGCCACCAGGGTGTAGATCTGGGTGGTCGACAGCGAGCTGTGGCCGAGCAGCATCTGCAGCGCGCGCAGGTCGGCGCCGCGGTTGAGCAGATGCGTGGCGAAGCTGTGGCGCAGGCCATGCGGGCTGATCCGCACCGGATCGATACCGGCCACCTGCGCGTGGCGCTTGACCAGATGCCAGAACGCCTGGCGGGTCAGCGCATGCAGCGTCGGCTCGACAAACAATGGGGTCTGCCCATCGGCCAGCGCCTGCACCTTGCCCTTGCCGACCAGCTGCGGGCGCGACGCCTGCAGATAGCGCTCCAGCCAGTGCTGCGATTCCTCGCCCAGCGGCACCAGCCGCTCCTTGCTGCCCTTGCCCGTGACCCTCAGCACGCCCTGGCGCAGGTTGACTGCCGTGGCCGGTAGCAGCACCAGCTCGCTCACGCGCAGGCCGGCCGCATACATCAGCTCCAGCATGGCGCGGTCGCGCAGGCCCAGCGGACTGTCGATGTCCGGCGCCGCCAACAGTGCGTCGATCTGGCTTTCGGCCAGCGCCTTCGGCAACAGCCGCGGCAGCTTCGGCGGGTCCAGCAGGGCACTGGGGTCCTCGCTGCGTTCACCACGGCGCACGCCATCGGCGAAGAACGCGCGCAGCGCCGACAGCAGGCGCGCATTGCTGCGCGGCGACCAGCCATGCCGGGTGCGCCAGGCCAGGTAATCGAACACCCCCGGGCGCTCGATGCCGGCCAGGCCACCGTCGCGTCCATCCATCCAGCGCGCCAGCCCTTCCAGGTCGCGCCGGTAGCTGTCGAGGGTGGCGCGGGCCAGGCCGTTCTCGGCCCAGATCGCATCGAGGAAGCGCTGGATGCGCGCGCTGTCGTCGGCGCGCAGCTCGGGCAGTTGCTGCACCAGCTGGCGGCGTTCGGCGGGGGTGGAAACAAGGGCCATGGGTGCAGGATACGAGGGCCACTGCGGGCGCGGCCAGCTTTGCGTATGCTCGGCGCATGTCCCGCCCCGCCACCGACACGGCCCCTGCGGCCGCTACCGAAATGCCCCGCCCACGTGCCTTGTTGGCCTGGCGCGTGCTGGCGATGGTCTACGACGCACTGCCGGTGCTGGCGCTGTGGATGCTGGCCGGCACGCTGTTCACCCTCGCCTACACCTTCAGCGGCCACGCGCAGCGCGAGAACATCGCACCGTTCAGTGCCTGGCAGTGGCTGCTGTGGGCGGTGTGCTGGGGAATCACGGGGTGGTACGCCACGGCCAGCTGGCGCCGTGGCGGACAGACGCTGGGCATGCGACCGTGGCGGCTGAAACTGCAATCGAGCGATGGCACGCCGCTGCGGCGCGGCCAACTGTGGCTGCGCTTCGCGGTGGGCTCACTGTCGCTGCTGCTGGGTGGACTGGGGTTCTGGTGGGCATGGGTCGACCGCGACCGCCTGACCTGGCACGACCGCGCCAGCGGCACCCGCCTGATGCGCATGCCGAAGCGGTGATGCACCACGTGTAGAGCCGAGCATGGGCTCGGCTCTACACGATCAACGCAGCGATCAGCCAGCAGCTGCCGGATCCGGCAGGATCACCGCCGGCTGCGTCCAGAGGTCGAAGAAGGCGGACGCAAACGCATTGGCCTGCACATCATCGGCCACCGGCGACTGTCCGCTCAACTGCGCACGGGTCTTCACGAACTCCCGCCACAGTTTCAGGCTGGCCTTCTTCAGGCGCTTCTGCTCGCCTGCATCGGTTGCGGCAAGGTACTGCGCGTACAGCTCGCGCATCGGTTTGCCCTGGGCCTCATAGGCCGCCGGAAGCGGCGGCAGCTGGGCGGCAGTGAAAGCCACCGATGCTGCCGGCGGCCGGTAGCCATCCGGCCCGAAAGCCTCCTTCAGCTCGTCCCCGGCATCCAGGTATTCGAAGAAGCCAGGCACGTTGTAGAGCTTGGTCCGGTAGTCGGACGAGGTATCCGGGCTGCTGGAGACCACCGTGTCAGGCAGTTCGTCCTTCAGTCCTGCGTCCCAACGGCGCGGAATGAAGAAGCCGGTCGCCTTCACGTAGGGACCCTCGATCTCCACATCGTTCAGTTCGATCTTCGATGCCAGGTTGCCGGTATTGGTTTTGCTGGTGACGTACTGCTCGGTGACGATCACGTACTCGGCCATGGCCGGGTTGATCAGCCCGCCGATCCCGTCGGCGTAGACAACCATGCGTACGCTGCCGATCTTCTCGCTCTGCAGCCGGTACTGGCCCGGCTCCAGGACCAGGGGCATGGAGGTGTGCGGCGGCAGGGTATGCACCTGCTGGTCGACCGACAAGGTCAGCGGTGCATCCGTCGGGTTGTCGATCTCGAAGTCGACGGTGGACCGGCTGCAGCCGGCAGAAAGCAGCACGGCCGCGATGTACGGCAGAAAGCGTTGGAAGCTCATGTTCGTCCTTGAAGTGAAACGGAAACAGCCGGGCCTTGCCCGGCTCCCTGGGAATCAACCCGATTTGCGCCGGAACAGCAGTCCGGACACCGCCAGCATCACGATCGGTGGCAGCGCATAGGCAATGCGGTAATCGAACTTCAGCGCGCCGGCCATGCGCCCGAAGAACAGCTGCAGCAGCCAGAAGCCCAGCGCGAACAGGATGCCCAGGAACAGGCGCTTGCCCATGCCGCCGCTGCGCAGCGAGCCGAACGCGAACGGCACCGCCGCCAGGCACAGCGCCAGCACGTTCAACGGGTAGAACCAGCGGCTCCAGTACACGTCCTCGAAGTCACGCGCGTCCAGCCCGTTGCGCTGCCGGTAGGTGATGCTGGTGCTCAGTTCGGCCAGGCTGAGGTTGCGCGGCTTGGCGATGCCGGTGGCCAATGCGGCCGCATCCAGCTTCGAATTCCACGGTTCGCGCGCGATTTCCTGGCGGGTCGCCGAGCGCTCGCCGAAGGTATCGCGACGTACCCCGGTCAGCACCCAGCCATCCCTGTCATGCTCGGCGGTGTCGGCATGGGTCAATGAGGCGATGCCCCCATTCTCGGCGATGCGGTACAGGCGCACGTCGCGCAGGATCAGGCGCGTGCCCTTGTCGCCGACCAGCTGCTCCTCGCCGCTCTGCGCGTTGAGGAAGGTATCGCCCTCGCGTGCCCACAGGCCCGAGTAGCGGCTGGTGGCGATATCCCGCCCCCACTTGGCGCTGGACTTCAACGCATCGGCGCGGTCCTGGCCCCAGGGGCCCAGGGTCTCCGCGCTGAACACCATCACCGCGGTCAGCAGCGACAGCGCAATCGCCACTGAAACGCTCAGGCGCTTGCGCGACAGGCCCAGCGCACGCAGCGCGGTCAGCTCCGAGGTCGCTGCCAGCTGGCCCAGGCCCATCAGTGCACCGATCACCGCGGCGGTGGGGAACATGGTGTAGGCGCGGCGTGGCACCGTGTACAGCACCCAGGCGGCGGCATGGCCCAGCGTGTAGCCGTTCTTGCCGATGTCCTTGAACTCGCCGGAGAACGCCATCACCACGTCCAGGCCAACCAGCACGGCCCAGGTCAGCAGCACCGTGGTGAACACCGACCGGCCCAGGTACAGGTCGAAACGCATCGGGCGCAGCCTCATGCGCGGGCTCCCTTCGGGCGGCCCAGGCGGCCATCACGTGCATACATCCAGATTGCCAGCGCCAGCAACGGCAGGGTCAACCACCACAGGCCGAGCGCTGGGGGGATCTTGCCGTTGGCGATCCAGCCGCTGCCGATGAACATCAGATTGGTACCGACCATGTAGGCCATCAGCGCCAGCATCATGCGGCCGTAGCGCTGCTGGCGCGGCGAGCTGCGGCCCAGCGGCACGGTCAGCAGGGCGAACGCCAGCGCGATCAGCGGCGGCGCCAGGCGGCGGTGCAGCTGCGCCTGCGCCTGCGGACGCTCATCGCCGATCAGCTGCAGGGTCGGCATCAGTTCCGGGTCATCCTCGGTGCGGGTCTGCGCGCCATCGGGCAAGGCCACGTCATTGCGGGCGAAGGTCGCCAGGCGGTAGTCCAGGCCACCGGCCACCGGCCCTTCCACCTGGTGGCCGTCATCCAGCTCCAGGAAGCGCTGACGGGTGCCCTCGAAGAACATGCGGCCGCCATTGGCCGACACCACCTCCAGGCGGTCATCCTTCTGGCGCTGCAGGAACACCTTGCCCAGCTGGGTGCCATCGGGCGAGATCGAGGACAGGTAGACCACGCCGCCATTGGGCAGCGGGGTGAAGCGGCCCGGCTCCAGACCGGCCATCAGCACGCTGCGGTTGGCCTCGATGATCATCTGCTCGGCCACCCGGCCGGCCCACGGGCCCAGCCACAGCGAGCAGGCGCCCACCAGGGCCACCACCGGCACCACCAGCATCAGCAGTGGCCGCAGCAGTCGCTTGGGGCCGACACCAATGGCGGTGATCACTGCCATTTCCGAGTCGCGGTACAGGCGCGCGATGGCCAGCAGCAGGCCCAGCATCAGCGCCAGCGGCAGGATCAGCGGCAGGTAGGCGATGAACTGCAGGCCCAGCTGCGAGAACAGCAGCTTGGCCGGCAGGCGCCCGTCGGCGATGTTGCCGAGGATGTCCACCAGCACGCCGCCCACGCTGACCACCAGCAGGACGATCAGGGTAGCCAGGAAACTCTGGACGAAATCGCCCAGCAGGTATCGGTCGAGCTTCAGCATGGGGCGGTGGTTTAAACTCTGGGGTTCGTTCGCGGTGCCGCCCAGTCTACTGTCTGGGCGTAAACGGCCTGCGATTGTACGGACTCGCCAATGGAATCTGCTCAATGGCCCTCGAATTCACCCTGAACCACGTTGCTCCGGCCGCCGCCACCGTCGATTGCCTGGTGGTTGGCGCGTATGCCGACCATACCCTGACCCCGGCCGCACAGGCCCTGGACGCCGCCAGCGGTGGCCGCCTGGCCGCCCTGGCCCAGCGCGGCGACCTGTCCGGCAAGACCGGCGCCACCACCCTGCTGCATGACCTGCCGGGCGTGACCGCCCCGCGCGTGCTGGTGGTCGGCCTGGGCGAAGCCGCCCGCTTCGGCGTGCCGCAGTACCTGAAGGCCGTCGGCGACGCCGTGCGCGCGCTGAAGGCCGGTGCTGCCCGCAGCGCACTGTTCACCCTGTCCGAAGTGGCGGTGAAGGACCGCGACGCGGCCTGGGCGATCCGCCAGGCGGTGATCGCCGCCGATCATGCCGCGTACCGCTACACCGCCACCCTGGGCAAGAAGAAGGCCGACGACGCCGGCCTGGCCCAGCTGGCCATCGCCGGTGACGACGCGCAGGCCCTGGCCCAGGGCCAGGCCATCGCCGCCGGTGTCGAGTTCGCCCGCGAACTGGGCAACCTGCCGCCGAACTACTGCACCCCGGCCCATCTGGCCGAGGTCGGCGTGAAGTTTGCCGGCGAGCACGATGGTGCCGAAGCCGAGATCCTCGACGAGCACCAGATGGAAGCACTGGGCATGGGCTCGCTGCTGGCCGTGGCCCGCGGTTCGGCCAACCGCCCGCGCCTGGTCGTGCTGAAGTGGAACAATGGCGGCGACGCCAAGCCGTACGTGCTGGTCGGCAAGGGCATCACCTTCGATACCGGTGGCGTCAACCTGAAGACCCAGGGCGGCATCGAAGAGATGAAGTACGACATGTGCGGTGGCGCCAACGTCATCGGCACCTTCGTCGCTGCGGTCAAGGCCAAGCTGCCGCTGAACCTGGTGGTGGTGGTGCCGGCGGTGGAAAACGCCATCGATGGCAACGCCTACCGCCCGTCCGACGTGATCACCTCGATGTCGGGCAAGACCATCGAAGTCGGCAACACCGACGCCGAAGGCCGCCTGATCCTGTGCGACGCGCTGACCTACGCGCAGCGCTTCGAGCCGGCCGCGCTGGTCGACGTCGCCACCCTGACCGGCGCCTGCATGGTCGCCCTGGGCCACCAGACCGCCGGCCTGATGAGCAAGCACGACGACCTGGCCAACGAGCTGCTGGCCGCCGGCGAGCAGGTGTTCGACCGCGCCTGGCGCCTGCCGCTGTGGGACGAGTACCAGCCGATGCTGGATTCGACCTTCGCCGACGTCTACAACATCGGCGGCCGCTGGGCCGGCGCGATCACCGCTGGCTGCTTCCTGTCGCGCTTCGCCGAAGGCCAGCGCTGGGCCCACCTGGACATCGCCGGCGTGGCCAGCGATGAAGGCAAGCGTGGCATGGCCACCGGCCGCCCGGTCGGCCTGCTGAGCCAGTGGCTGCTGGACCAGGCCGCTCGCGCCTGATGCCGTACCCGACCCTGGCCGGCCCCGCCGGCCAGGGCCTCGCCCGGCACTGCCGGGCCCCTGCCTGACCCGGACCCTGCCATGCCCCGCGCCGACTTCTACCTGATCGCCAAGCCCCGCTTCCTGACCGAGCCGTTGCGCCTGGTCTGCGAGCTGGCGCGCAAGGCCAACGACGCCGGGTTGTTCACCCTGGTGCTGGCCCGCGACCAGGCCCAGGCCGAGGAGCTGGACGAACTGCTGTGGGCGTTCGACAACGATGCCTACATCCCGCACCAGATCGCCGGCGAGGACATGGACGAGGAAGAAGCCCTGGTGCTGATCGCCGTGCCGGGCACCGAGGCACCGGCGCGCCCGCTGGTGATCAACCTGCGTGATGAACCCTGGCTGGGCGAGTGCGAGCGCGTGCTGGAAGTGGTTCCGGCCGACCCGGAAGCGCGCGAACCGCTGCGCGAACGCTGGCGCCAGTACAAGGCCGCCGGTTACGACCTGAACAAGCACGACATGTAAGTCCAGCGAGGACCCCTTGATGCGCCTGTTGATCGCCCTGATTCTTCCCTGGCTGTCCTTCTTCACCATCGGCCGGCCGTTTGCCGGCATTGTCTGCCTGATCCTGCAGATCACCCTGATCGGCTGGCTGCCCGCCGCCATCTGGGCCGCCTACGCGGTCAGCCAGTACCACACCGACCAGAAGATCCGGCGCGCCCTCGGGCCGCGCTGATCTCCCTTCCGCCTTGATTACCGGTTCCCCCGCATGACCCAACTCGCCTCCAGTTACGACCCGAAGTCCTTCGAGACCGACCTCTACGAGGCCTGGGAGAAGGCCGGCCACTTCAAGCCGTCCGGCACGGGCGAGCCGTACACCATCCTGCTGCCGCCGCCGAACGTGACCGGCACCCTGCACATGGGCCACGCCTTCCAGCAGACCCTGATGGACGCGCTGGTGCGCTACCACCGCATGCGCGGCTACGACACGCTGTGGCAGGTCGGCACCGACCACGCCGGCATCGCCACCGAAATGGTGGTCAGCCGCAACCTGGCGCTGGAAGGCAAGGGCGAGACCCGCGATTCGCTGGGCCGCGAAGGTTTCATCGGCAAGGTCTGGGAGTGGAAGCAGCAGTCCGGCGACACCATCGAACGCCAGATGCGCCGCCTCGGCACCTCCGCCGACTGGTCGCGCAGCACCTTCACCATGGACCCGCAGCCGTCGGCGGCGGTCAACGAGGCCTTCGTGCGCTGGTACGAGCAGGGCCTGATCTACCGCGGCCAGCGCCTGGTCAACTGGGACCCGGTGCTGAAGACCGCCATTTCCGACCTGGAAGTGGAAAGCGCCGAGGAAGACGGCTTCCTGTGGTCGATCGCCTACACGCTGGATGAGGGCCTGAGCTACGAACACGTCGAGCGCGATGCCGACGGCGTGGAAGCCCTGCGCGAAACCCGCGACTACCTGGTCGTCGCCACCACCCGCCCGGAAACCCTGCTGGGCGATACCGCGGTGATGGTGCACCCGGAAGACGAGCGCTATGCGCACCTGATCGGCAAGAGCGTGGTGCTGCCGCTGACCGGCCGGCGCGTCCCGGTGATCGCCGACGACTACGTGGACCGTGCGTTCGGCACCGGCGTGGTCAAGGTCACCCCGGCGCACGATTTCAACGACTATGAAGTGGGCGTGCGCCACAGCCTGCCGATGATCAACCTGTTCACCCCGGTGGCGGCGCTGAACGAAAACGCGCCGGAGCGTTTCCAGGGCCTGGACCGCTACGCCGCGCGCAAGGCCGTGCTGGCCGAGCTGGAAGACCTGGGCATCCTGGTCGAGACCAAGGCGCACAAGCTGCAGGTGCCGCGCGGCGACCGTACCGGCCAGGTGATCGAGCCGTACCTGACCGACCAGTGGTTCGTGAAGATGGACGACCTGGCCAAGCGTGGCCTGGAGCTGGTCGAAGACGGCAGCATTTCCTTCGTGCCGCCGAACTGGATCAACACCTACCGCCACTGGATGAACAACATCCAGGACTGGTGCATCAGCCGCCAGCTGTGGTGGGGCCACCGCATTCCGGCGTGGTTCGACGAAGCCACCGGCAGCTGCTACGTCGGTCGCAGCGAAGAGGAAGTGCGGGCGAAGCACAACCTGGGCAGCGACGTGGTGCTGAACCAGGAAAGCGACGTGCTGGAGACCTGGTTCTCCTCGCAGCTGTGGCCGTTCTCCACCCTGGGCTGGCCGAACGAGCAGGCCATGGCCGAGCGCGGCTTCGACCGTTACCTGCCGTCGTCGGTGCTGATCACCGGCTTCGACATCATCTTCTTCTGGGTGGCGCGCATGATCATGGCCACCGACAACCTGGTCGGGAAGATCCCGTTCAAGGACGTCTACTTCACCGGCCTGATCCGCGACGGCCAGGGCCAGAAGATGTCCAAGAGCAAGGGCAACGTGCTCGACCCGCTGGATATCATCGACGGCATCACCATCGACGACCTGGTCGCCAAGCGTACCGGCGGCCTGATGCAGCCGAAGATGGTGGAGAAGATCGAGAAGGCCACCCGCAAGGAATTCCCGGACGGCATTGCTGCCCACGGTGCCGATGCGCTGCGCTTCACCATCGCCGCGCTGGCCACCCACGGCCGCGACATCAAGTTCGACATGAACCGCGCCGAGGGCTACAAGAACTTCTGCAACAAGCTGTGGAACGCCAGCCGCTTCGCGCTGATGAACACCGAAGGTGCGGCGTTCACCGGCGTGCCGACCCCGCGCACCGATGCCGAGCGCTGGATCCTTTCGCGCCTGGCCGCCACCACCGCCGAAGCGCAGGGCCATTTCGCCGCGTACCGCTTCGACCTGCTGGCGCAGTGCCTGTACGAGTTCGCCTGGAACGCGTTCTGCGACTGGTTCCTCGAGCTGAGCAAGCCGGCACTGAACGGTGCCGACGCGGCTGATGCCGAAAGCACCCGCCACACCCTGCTGTACGTTCTGGAAGCGCTGCTGCGCCTGCTGCACCCGCTCACCCCGTTCATCACCGAACAGCTGTGGCAGCAGCTGGCCCCGCGCCTGGGCCTGGCCGAAACCACGCTGTCGCTGCGCCCGTACCCGACCGCCGCCGAATTCGCCGGTGATTTCACCCAGGCCGAGGCCGACGTGGAATGGCTGAAGGCGGTGATCAGTGCGGTGCGTCGCGTGCGCAGCGAACTGAACGTCGCCCCGTCCAGGCAGGTGCCGCTGCGCCTGCAGGCCGGGCTGGAGCAGGACCGCGTGCGCATCGAACGTTTCAGCGCCTCGCTGTCGTTCCTGCTCAAGCTGGACAGCATCCAGTGGCTGGCCGAAGGCGAAAGCGCACCGCCGGCTGCCGCCGCGATCGTCGGTGAACTGAAGCTGCTGGTGCCTCTGGAAGGCCTGGTCGATCTCGACGCCGAGCGTGCCCGCCTGGACAAGGAGATCAAGCGCGTGGAAGGCGAGCAGGAGAAGAGCGAAACCAAGCTCGCCAAGTTCACCGACAAGGTGCCCCCGGCGGTGGTCGAGCAGGAACGCGTGCGCCTGGTCGACTGGAACACCCAGCTGGCCGGCCTGCGCGAGCAGCGCGCGAAGCTGTAAGCGCCGGGAAACGCCGGGTACTGCCCGGCGTTTCCTTTTGTAGAGTCGAGCCGTGCTCGACTCATGGCAGCAGTCGAGCATGGCTCGACTCTACATTTCCCGCGCATGGCATCATCGCTGGATGCCGCTTTCCATCTTCCTGCTGGTTCTCGCCGCTGCAGCCCTGCACGCCAGCTGGAACGCGATCGTCAAGCGCGGGCCGGACAAGTTCCTCGGCACCGTACTGGTGACCGGCAGTGCCGCGCTGCTGTCGGCTGCCGGCCTGCCCTTCCTGCCATTTCCCGCCGCGCACAGCTGGCCGTGGCTGGGCGCGTCGGTGCTGCTGCAGGTGACCTACTACGGCCTGGTCGCACGCTGTTACCAGCAGGTCGACATGAGCCTGGCCTATCCACTGATGCGTGGCAGCGCGCCGATCCTGGTCGCGCTGGCGGGCACCCTGCTCGGTGAGCAGCTGCCGCCTGCGGCGTGGCTGGGCGTGGTGCTGGTCAGCACCGGCATCCTGTGCATGGCGCTGGGCGCGCGCGGCGGCCAGCTGCGCCTGCCGCTGCTGACCGCGGCGATGATCGCCACCTACACGCTGGTCGATGCGCAGGGCGCGCGTCAGTCCGGCAGCGCACTCAGCTATACGTTGTGGCTGTTCCTGCTGTCGGGCATTCCACTGCCACTGTGGGCGCTGTACACGCGCCGCGGCGCGGTGCTGGACTATGCGCGGCAGCACTGGCCGCTGGGGCTGGCCGGTGGCGTCGGCACCACCACCTCGTATGCGATGGCGTTGTGGGCAATGACCCAGGCGCCGGTGGCGATGGTCTCGGCGTTGCGCGAATCGTCGATCCTGTTCGCGTTGCTGATCTCGGTGTTCCTGCTGCGCGAACGGATTCCGCGCGCGCGCTGGCTGGCGGCGGCGTTGATCGTCGGGGGTGTGTTGGCACTGCGGCTGGCGTGAGGAAAGCGTGCCAACCAAGGTTGGCACCTACCGGACAAGCCATTGCACGCCTTGGTAGCAGCCGACCTTGGTCGGCGCATTCCTGCCACCCCCGGTTGCCGGCTACCGGTAGTGCTGGCCGCTGGCCGGCAACCCTGCTCCGTTACAGCGGCGGCATCGCCTGCAGGTCGCCGTCGACCAGTTCGATCGCCATCACCACCGCGTCTTCGCGGCCCTGTGCGGCCGGGTAGTAACGCGGGCGGCGACCGATCTCGTTGAAGCCTTCGCTGTGGTACAAGGCCAGCGCGGGTGTGTTGGACGGACGCACTTCCAGGAACACACGCTGCGCACCCCGGTCGCCGGCCAGCTGTACCAGCGCGCGCAGCAACTGACGTCCGAGCCCACGCGACTGCGTCAGTGGATCGATGCAGACGTTCAGCACATGGGCCTCGTCGGCCGCGATGCTGAGCACGCCATAGCCGATCAGCTGGCCATCACGCTCCATGGCCAGGCCCGGATAGCCCGCACGCAGGCAGTCGACGAAGATGCCGCGGGTCCAGGGAAACGGATAGCCGCGTACTTCAATCGCCATCACCGCGTTGAGGTCGCTCTCGCGCAGCGCGCGCAGGCTGACCGGACCGGGCTGGCTGACCGCACTCATGGCGCGCCCCGCTTGCGCAGGGCGCGCAGCTGCGGCCACAGCGCGCGCTTGGCGGCCGGCTCCTGACGCAGCTGGTCCAGCGGCCAGCTGTCCATCAGCGCCTGCGTGGCCGGATCATTGGGATTGCAGCCGGACGCGCGCAGCAAGGCGATCTGCAGGCGATCCGGCAGGCGCACCACCGGCTGCCGGGCATTGCCGCCAGGCAGCGGCCGGGCAGCCGCGGGCGCGGTGTCCGGTGCGCTGACCGGGGTCTCGCGACGCGCTGGCGCCGGGCGTTCCTGGCGGGAAACCGGGGCGGCCGCAGCCAGAGGTTCGCGCGCGGGTGCGGTTGACGCCCGCGCCTGCTCCGCCGCTGGTGTGGCAGCCGCCTCGGCGTCGGCCACGCTCAGCTGCAGCGCGGCATCCAGCTCGGCGGCCAGCTGGCCGTCGTGATAGACGGTGTAGCCCATGGCCTGCAGCCAGGCCTGCTGGGCCGGTGACCACAGCACGGGCAGGTCCTCGCTCACGCGGCCTCGGGCTTCTTGCGCAGGCGCTGCACGGCCCACATCACCGGGCCCGACAAGGCGTACAGGATGCCCACCGCGAACAGCACGCGCGGCAGGTCGATGACCGCAATGGCGATCGCCACTGGCACCAGGGCCAGTACCAGGAACGGCACGCGGTCGGAGCGGGTGCCCTTGGCGCCGCCGCCCTTGAAGCTCCAGAAGCGGATGCGGCTGACCATCAGCAGCGCCGCGATGATCGTCACCGCCAGCGCCACGTAGCGCAGCTGGTTGCCGTCCCAGCCCAGGTTGCCATCGGCGAACGCCCAGACGAAGGACATCATCAGGCCGGCCGCGGCCGGGCTGGCAAGGCCGACGAACCAGCGCTTGTCGACCACCGCTACCTGGGTATTGAAGCGGGCCAGGCGCAGCGCCGCGCAGGCGGCATACAGGAAGGCCACGGCCCAGCCGACGCGACCCAGCAGCGGGTCGTCGAACTTCAGCCACGACAGCGACCAGTGGTACATCACCAGCGCCGGGGCCATGCCGAAGCTGACCAGGTCGGCCAGCGAGTCGTACTGCACGCCGAATTCGCTGCTGGTGCCGGTCAGGCGCGCCACGCGCCCATCCAGGCCATCCATCACCGCCGCCACGAACACGGCGATGCTGGCGTTGACGAAGTCCCCGTTGGCCGCGGCGATGATCGCGTAGAAGCCGGCAAACAGGCCGGCGGTGGTGAACAGGTTGGGCAGCAGGTAAATCGTGCGCGAACGCGGCGGCGGTGTGATCGGGTCCATGGAATCCAGTTTAATCGACTTGCCAGTGCTCGGCGCCAATGCTGCAATCGGCGTTCTACGCCCATTCCGTGGAGTTTGCCATGCGTGCCCTGTCCTGCCTTGGATGCCTGCTGTTGTTGGCCAGTGCCAACGCCGTGGCCGGCCCGGTCTACAAATGGAAGGACGCCAATGGCGTGACCCAGTATTCGGAGACCCCGCCGGCGGGCAGGAAGTTCGAGACCCGGGCGCAGGCGCGCAGTCCCCAGGCGGCGGCCAGCGCCGAGACCCCGGCCGCGCCGGTGCCCGAGCAGTGCAGCACCGCCCGCGCCAACCTGGCCCTGCTGGACGGCGGCGGCCAGGTAATGCAGGACACCGATGGTGATGGCAAGGCCGATACCCCGTTGGCTCCGGAGCAGCGCAGCGCGCAGAAGGGATTGGCTGAAGCCGCCATCAAGGCCTACTGCCCGGCGGAGTGAGGGTTATCGGCAGGGCTTGCAGCCCTGCACCTGCTGAAGCAAAGGCAACAGCAACGGCAACAGCCGGCTATGGGCTTTCTGTGGGTTTGGCGGGACGGTGTGGGCTGGCAGGACACGCCGTAAACCCCGCTCCGCGGTCCGGCCCAGCCGCTGGCGGCTGTGCGTTCGGGCGCTTGCGAAGCAGTGCTTCGCA
>NZ_JASJSQ010000104.1:0-16987 GCF_030236855.1 Stenotrophomonas maltophilia group sp. Smal13 | reverse complement strand
GGAGGCCCCCACCGGTAGAACGAACCCCGATGAAGATTCCCTTTGCCGCCGTACTCGCGCTTGGTCTTCTTGTCCCCAGCGCCGCCTTCGCCAAGTCCACCGACCGCAACGAAGACATGCACATCGATTCCGGCGCCCAGTCGGGCACGCTCACCGGCGACGGCAAGACCGTGCTGTCGCAGGGCGTGATCATCACCCAGGGCACGCTGGACCTGCGCTCGTCCGAGGCCGAGATCTACCTCAAGGACGGCGAGCCCGTACGTGCGGTGTTCACCGGCAAGCAGGCCAAGATGAAGCAGCAGCTCGATGATGGCACCTGGATGGACGCGCTGGCCGACCGCATCGACTACGACATCAAGACCGAGATCATCACCCTGACCGGCAACTACAAGGTCACCAGCGCGCGCGGCACCAATGCCGGCCAGCGCATGGTCTACAACACCCGCACCGGCGAAATGAACTCCGGTGGCGACGGCAGCCGCGTGCGCACTGTCATCCCGCCGAAGAACAAGACCCCGGCCGCACCTGCGGCACAGCCCAAGGCCACCACGCCGGCACAGCCGGCCGGGAGCAGGAAGTAATGCTCGTCGCCAAGGGCCTGCGCAAGAAGTACAAGCAACGCGAAGTCGTCAAGGACTTCGGGCTGACCCTCGACGCCGGTGAAGTGGTCGGCCTGCTGGGCCCCAACGGCGCCGGCAAGACCACCTGCTTCTACATGATCGTCGGCCTGGTTGCCGCCGATGCTGGCAGCATCGTGCTCGACGGCAAGGACATCACCGGCGACCCGATGTATACCCGGGCCAAGCAGGGCGTGGGTTACCTGCCGCAGGAGCCGTCGGTGTTCCGCAAGCTGACCGTGGCCGACAACCTCCGCCTGGTACTGGAGCTGCGCGAAGACCTGGATTCGGCTGGCCGCGAGCGTGAATTGAACAGCCTGCTCGACGAACTGCAGCTGGGCCACGTCGCCGACCAGCTCGGCGCCAGCCTGTCCGGTGGCGAACGTCGCCGCTGCGAGATCGCCCGTGCCTTGGCCGCGCAGCCGCGCCTGATCCTGCTCGACGAACCGTTCGCCGGCGTCGACCCGATTTCCGTCGGCGAGATCCAGCGCATCGTCACCCATCTCAAGCAGCGTGGCATCGGCGTGCTGATCACCGACCACAACGTGCGCGAGACCTTGGGTATCTGCGACCGCGCGTATATTCTCGCCGAGGGCAGCGTGCTGGCCCAGGGCTCGCCGGAAGCGATCCTGGACAACGCCGATGTACGTCGCGTCTACCTCGGGGATTCCTTCAAGCTGTGAAGCAGTCGCCGGGTTCCTCTCCTTCCTTTCGGCACAGGCATGAAGACTCGGCTGCAGACATCGTTGGGACAGCAACTGGTGCTCACGCCCCAGTTGCAGCAGGCGATCAAGCTGCTGCAGATGTCCACCACCGAGCTGGAGCTGGAGATCGCCCAGGCGGTGGAAAGCAATCCGCTGCTGGACTGGGCCGACAGCAGTGACAGCAGCTGCGCCAGCAACGAAGGCAGCGATGGCAACGACGGTGACGCGCCCGCAGAACGTACCGATGCCGGCGACGACTGGGCACCGGCCGAACTGGACTGGAGCGCGGCCGGCAGCGGCGGCAGCTTCGACGATGACGACGACACCGGCAGCGCCGCCGAGCGCGTAGCCGAAACCGAAACACTGGCCGACCATCTGCTGTGGCAGCTGCATCTGTCGCATCTGTCCTCGCGTGATCGCAGTATCGGTGCCGCACTGATCGATGCGCTGGACGACGACGGTTACCTGCGCGAGCCGCTGGCCACCATCGCCGAAACCCTGTTGCCGGCGATCCACGCCGACGAGGACGAGATCCTCGCCGTGCTGCATCGCATCCAGCGTTTCGATCCGGTCGGTGTGGCTGCACGCACGCTGGGCGAATGCCTGCTGCTGCAGCTGGATGTGCTGGCCGGTGACACGCCCGGCCTGGTGCTGGCGCGACAGATTGCCGCAGGCCCGCTGGAACGGCTGCCGCGCAGCGGCGTCGCCGGGCTGGCCCATGAACTGAAACAGCCCCTGGACGAGGTCGAGACGGCAGTCACCCTGCTGCGCTCGCTGGACCCGCGCCCGGGAACGCAGATCGCACCGCTGTCGCAGGACACCTACGTGGTGCCGGATGTGGTGGTGTGGCGGCAGAACGGCGTATGGCGCGCAGCGCTGGCCGCGCATGCCGGGCCGAAGGTGGTGATCCACCGCGGCTACGAACAGCTGATCCGACGTTGTGGCGACGCCGATGCCGGCTACCTGCGTGCCCAGCTGCAGGAAGCGCGCTGGCTGCTGAAAGGGCTGCAGCAGCGTGGCGAAACCCTGCTGCGGGTGGTACGCAGCCTGATCCTGCAGCAGGCCAGCTTCCTCGAATTCGGCGAGCAGGCGCTGCGTCCACTGACCCTGCGCGAGATCGCCACCGAGCTCGGCCTGCACGAATCCACGGTCTCGCGCGCAATCGCCCGCAAGCACGTGCGTACCCCGCGCGGCACCCTGCCGCTGCGCGCCTTCTTCGCCTCGGGCATCGATACCGAGGGCGGTGGCGAGGCGTCCAGCACGGCCATCCAGGCGATGATCCGGCGCCTGATCGACGACGAGAACCCGCGCAAGCCGCTTTCTGACGCCAAGCTGGCTGACCTGCTCAAATCGTCGGGAATTCCAGTAGCGCGACGCACCGTGGCGAAGTATCGTGAAGCCATGAACATTTCCGCCTCGCACGAAAGGGTCAGAATCGCTTGACGCGCCGCCGCGCCCGGCGGAGAGGTTCATTGGCACATCCGAACACAGGAGAAACCCGATGCGCATCGAAACGTTTGGCAAAGATGTCGAAGTCACCCCGGCCCTGCAGTCCTATGTAGAGGAGAAGCTGGCCCGGATCGGCAAACACTTCGACCAGCACTGCGAAGCGCGGGTGACCCTCAAGCTGCAGAAGACCGAACACCACGTCGACGCCAGCCTCAACATTCCCGGCCAGACCCTGCACGCCGAGGCCAATGCCCAGACCATGTATGCCGCGATCGACCTGCTTGCGGACAAGCTTGACCGTCTGGTGATCAAGCACAAGGAGAAAAAACAGCAGCACGCACCGCTGCCGGTGGGCGACAATGGTGGCTGATCGCCACCGTTCCCCGCAGACATGCCCCTGACTGACCTCCTGGCGGCCGTGCAGACCCAGCTCTGCACGGCCACCGACCGCGACAGCGTCCTGCAGGCCGCCGCCGGGTTGCTGGCCTGCCGCCAGGCCAACGCCGAACAGATCTATCTGAACCTGTGCCAGCGCGAAGCGCTGGGCAGCACCGCGATCGGTCACGGCATCGCCATTCCCCACGGCCGCGCGCCAACCCTGGACCGCCCCCGCGGCGCCCTGCTGCGGTTGGCCACCCCGGTCGACTTCGGTGGCGACGAGCCGGTGGACCTGGTGTTCGCCATGGCCGTCCCCGCCCACTACACCCACCAGCACCTGATGCTGCTGTCCGAGCTGGCCGAGCTGTTTTCGGCGCCCGACATCCGCCAGGCCCTGCGCGAAGCGGGCGATGCCCGGGCGCTGCGCGAGGCGCTGGACATGACCCCACCTGCGAGTGCCGCATGAATACCAGCATCACCGCCCGTGAACTGTTCGAACAGCAGCGCGAGCGGCTGGGGCTGCGCTGGGCTGCCGGCAAGTCCGGCGAGAAGCGCGAGCTGGAGGCCGGCAACACGGTCTCGCGGCGTCCGTCGCTGGCCGGCTACCTCAATGCGATCTACCCCAACAAGGTGCAGATCCTGGGCACCGAGGAACTGTCCTGGCTGGATGCGCTGGAACCGCGCCAGCGCTGGGAGACCATCGAAAAGATCATGCAGTCGCACCCGCTGGCGCTGGTGCTGACCCGCAACCAGGCCTGCCCGGAAGACCTGCGCGCCGCTGCTGACGAATCCGGCACGCCGCTGTGGCTGTCGCCCAAGCGCGGCCACGAACTGCTGAACCATCTGTCCTACCACCTGGCGCGTACGCTGGCGCCGCGGGTGATCCTGCATGGCGTGTTCATGGAGATCTACTCCATCGGCGTGCTGATCACCGGTGAGGCCGGATCGGGCAAGAGCGAGCTGGCGCTGGAGCTGCTCAGCCGCGGCCACCGCCTGGTCGCCGATGATGCGCCCGAATTCACCCAGATCGCGCCCGACGTGCTCGATGGCACCTGCCCCGAACTGCTGCAGGACCTGCTGGAAGTGCGCGGCCTGGGCGTGCTGAACGTGCGCGAGATGTTCGGCGACACGGCTGTAAAGAAGAACAAGTACCTTCGGCTGATCGTCCACCTGACCAAGCCGATGACCGAACCCACCCCGCATGGCTACGAGCGCCTGACCGGCGACTCGGGCACCCGCCATGTGCTGGACCTGGATGTACCGCTGATCACCCTGCCGGTGATGCCCGGCCGCAACCTGGCCGTGCTGACCGAGGCCGCGACCCGCCTGCACATCCTGCGCACCAAGGGCATCGACCCGGCGGCCATGTTCATCGCCCGCCACAGCAACCTGCTGGAACGGCGAACACCCTGATTCCCCTGTCCTTCGAAGAGCCTGTCCATGAGCACCGTCACCCCCTCCGCCCCGACCCTGATCATCGTCAGCGGCCTGTCCGGCTCGGGTAAATCCGTCGCCCTGAAGACCTTCGAGGACCAGGACTACTACTGCTCGGACAACCTGCCGATCAATCTGCTGCCCGACTTCGTGCGCAGCCTGCTGGCCAACCACGACGGCAGCGCACCACGCCGCCTTGCCGTAGGCATCGACGTGCGCGGCCAGGCCGACCTGAGCCAGCTGGGCGACTGGCGGCAGCTGGCCACCGATGCCGGCGTGGAAGTGAAGGTGCTGTTCTTCGAGGCCAGCGACGAGGCCGTGCTCAAACGCTACGCCGACACCCGCCGCCGCCATCCACTGAGCCAGCTGGGCCTGTCGCTGCCCGAAGCGATCGCGCGTGAGCGTGAATTGACCGCACCGCTGCGCCGCGAGGCCGATGCGGTGATCGATACCAGCAATCTCAACGTGCATCAGCTGCGGCGGCGGATCATCACCGAGTTCACGATGGACCATGCCACCGGCCTGTCGCTGCTGTTCGAATCGTTCGCCTACAAGCGCGGCGTGCCGGCCGAGGCTGACTTCGTGTTCGATGCGCGGGTGCTGCCCAATCCACACTGGGACCCGGATCTGCGTGCGCTGAGTGGCCGCGAACCGGGCGTGCGCGACTACCTGGAAGCGCAGCCGGACGTGCAGCGCTACCTGACCCAGCTGATGGATTTCCTCGATACCTGGCTGCCGAAGCTGGGGGATGGCACCCGCAGCTATGTGACCGTGGCCTTCGGCTGCACCGGCGGCAAGCACCGTTCGGTGTTCCTGGCCGAGCGCTTGGCCCGGCATGCCCGCGAGATGGGCTGGGAAGACGTGGCGACCTACCACCGCGAACAGGATTGAGGGATGCGGCCGGGCTGCGCCCGGCACCCGCAGAGGCCACGTCAACGGCAAGAGCGGGATTACGTGGGATGGCGGGGCGGTGTGCTGTTGGTAGGTGTCGACCTTGGTCGACACTGCAGATCCACGCCATGCGTGGATGAATCCCGGTCAGGCATCGAAAAACGGATGGGGTCGGATCCTTTTCCAACGGAAATGGGCTCCGACCCGAGCAACGCTGAATACGGGACACAGTGCCCCTCATCTGCTGCTATCGCCAATTCACCTTGACCTGTTAACGTGCAGTAATGACCTGTGGCATTCTCCTCGTAACACATCCCGGGGTCGGGACCGCCCTGCTAGACGTGGCGACCCGGCTCCTGCGGCAATTGCCGCTGAAAACCGAAGCTTTCGAAGTACCGTTCGACGCAGACCTGGACGCCCTGCTCCCGCTCGCCTCAGCCGCTCTGCGGCGGGTCGACAATGGTGAAGGCGTGCTGATCCTGACCGACCTGTACGGCGCCAGCCCCGCCAACCTTGCCGGGCAGCTGGCCCGGCTGGGGACCCCGGTTCGCCGGGTGTCAGCGCTGAGCCTGCCGATGTTGCTGCGGGTGATGAATTATCCGGAACAGGGACTGGATCAACTGCCCGCCACAGCCGCGGCGGGTACCCGTAATGGAGCGATAGTCGACGATGCTTGAACGAGAACTCACCGTGAGCAACCGCCTGGGCCTGCACGCCCGGGCCACCGCCAAGCTGGTGCAGACCCTGGCGCCGTTCCGCTGCAACGTGACCATGGCCGCCAAGGGCCGTGAGATCAACGCCAAGAGCATCATGGGCGTGATGCTGCTGGCCGCCGGCCAGGGCACCCCGGTCACGGTGCGCATCAACGGCGAGGACGAAGCCGCCGCGATGGAAGCGGTGGTCGGCCTGTTCGAACGCCGCTTCGACGAGGACAGCTGAGCGTGCCACGCGCGCGCGCCGGCCAGGTCCCCTCCGGCCAGCGGCCGGTACAGCTGCTGGCCGGGCACGGTGCTGCCCGTGGCGCGGCGATGGGCCGGGCGCGGGTGCGCCTGCCACATGCGCTGGAAGTGGCCGAGCAGCGCGTCGCCGCCCATCAGGTCGAGGCCGAGCTGGCCCGCCTGCACCGCGCGGTGGATGCCGCGCGCACGGAAATGCACGAACTGCGGCAGCGCCTGCATGGCGCCCTGAACCAGGAGGTGGGCGAGTTCCTCGACCTGCATGCCCTGCTGCTGGACGACCCCGAGCTGTTGTTCGGGCTGGACGAACTGATCCGAAGCGGCCCGTACAGCGCCGGCTATGCGTTGCGCCTGCAGCGTGACCGCCTGGCCAAGGTCTTCGATGGCATGGACGATGCCTATCTGAAGAGCCGCATGGACGACCTCGACCATGTGATCGGCCGCATCCACGCCTTCCTGCAGCCCGAACGCCCGCCGGTGATGAAAGGCCTGGCCGGTGAAATCCTGGTCTGCGACAACATCGCGCCCTCCGAGCTTGCCCAGTTGCAGGCGCAGGGCGTGGTCGGCATCGTCACCGCCGCCGGCAGCGCGCTGTCGCACAGTGCGATCCTGGCGCGCAGCCTGCACCTGCCCTTGATCGTCAACGTGCCGCAGCTGCTCAGCCGCATCGCCGACGGCGACGTGCTGATCATCGATGGCGCCGACGGCAGCATCACCGCCAACCCGCAGGCCGACAACCTGCGCGACTATCGCGCGCGCCTGAAAGAACATGCGCGCGAGCAGCGCGAGCTCGGCCGCCTGCGCAGCAAACCCAGCCGTACCCGCGACCAGGTCGACATCGCCCTGCTGGCCAATGCCGAATCGCTGGAGGACGTCACCCAGGCGCATGCGCTGGGCGCGCAGGGGCTGGGCCTGTACCGCACCGAATTCCTGTTCCTGCAGCGCAACGAGCTGCCGGACGAAGAAGAACAGTTCCAGACCTACCGCGATGCCGCGTTGGGCATGAGCGGGCGACCGGTCACCATCCGCACGCTCGATCTGGGCGCGGACAAGGCCGACCGCACCGGCCTGACCCTGAGCAACGAAGAAAACCCGGCCCTGGGACTGCGCGGCGTACGCCTGTCGCTGGCACGGCCCAAGGTGGCCGACACCCAGCTGCGCGCGATCCTGCGCGCCTCGGCCTACGGCAAGCTGCGCGTGCTGGTGCCGATGGTCAGCACCCGCGAGGAACTGCTGGCGGTGCGCCGGCGCATGCTCAAGCTGACCGAACAGCTGCGCAGCGAAGGCCACATGGTGTCCGACCATGTGCCGCTGGGCGCGATGATCGAGGTGCCCGCTGCGGCGTTGGCGCTGGAGAGCTTCATCGACCTGGTCGACTTCCTGTCGATCGGCACCAACGACCTGGTGCAGTACCTGCTGGCCGCTGACCGCAACAACGAGGCACTGGGCGAGCTGTATTCGCCGCTGCATCCGGCCGTGCTGCGGTTGCTGCAGATGGTGATCGAGACCGGCGCGCGGCATCGCATTCCGGTGGCGGTCTGCGGTGAGATGGCCGGTGATGCACGGATGACTCCGCTGCTGCTGGCGCTGGGCCTGAGCGAATTCAGCCTGCACCCCGGCACACTGCTGGAGGTGCGCCGCGCGATCCGCGAGGCCGACCTGGCCGCGCTGCGCGCGCGCGCACCGAAGCTGCTGGCCGCACGCGACCGCCGCGCGATCGAGCGCTGGCTGGCGCTGGTGGCGGATACGCCCTGAGCGCCAAGGGTAGTGCCGGCCGCTGGCCGGCAACCTCATGGCCTTCGATGGGGACGCTTGCCGGCCAGCGGCCGGCACTACCACCGCCCGGCGGCTATGCGTTGAAACATCCCCTTGCGATAATGACGCGCTGAACACCCCTGTTGCCGCATCCTTGCCGGGATCGCGGCTTTTCTTATCCCGCGGGAGCTGCGATGGCTGAAGCTGTACGCCACGACAAGACTGCGCGCCAACTGCGGATGCTGTCCGACGCACTGGACAGCGGTCGGCTGGGCCCGGTGCGCCGCCTGGTCAACACCCTGGCCCCGGCCGAGATCGGCAACCTGCTCGAATCGCTGCCGCCGGGCAAGCGCGAGGTGGTCTGGGGCCTGGTCGATCCGGAAGATGACGGTGAGGTGCTGGTCCACGTCGGCGACGACGTGCGCGAGAGCCTGCTCGCCGACATGGACCCGGACGAGATCATCGCCGCGGTCGAAGACCTGGACATCGACGATCTGGCCGACCTGGTCGAAGATCTGCCGGACACGGTCATCGACGAAGTCCTCAAGTCGATGGACCGCGAGAACCGCGAGCGCCTGGAGCAGGTGCTGTCCTACCCCGAGGACAGCGCCGGCCGTCTGATGAACCCGGACGTGGTGACCGTGCGCGCCGACGTCAACGTTGACGTGGTGCTGCGCTACCTGCGCCTGCGTGGCGAACTGCCCGACCACACCGATCATCTGTTCGTGGTCAGCCGTCGCCATCAATACCTCGGCCGGGTGTCGCTGGCGGCACTGGTGACCCACGAGGACACCACCCCGATCAACCGCCTGATCGACGACGAGCAACCGGCGATCGATGTCGGCGAAAGCGACCAGGAAGTCGCCCGCCAGTTCTCCGACCATGACTGGATCTCCGCGCCGGTGGTGGACGACAACAACATCCTGGTCGGCCGCATCACCATCGATGACGTGGTCGACATCATCCGTGGACAGGCCGAGCACCAGGCGCTGGGCGCCGCCGGCCTGGACGAGGACGAAGATCTTTTCAGCCCGGTCTGGCGCGCCATGCGCCGCCGCCTGATGTGGCTGTCGGTCAATCTGTGCACGGCATTCCTGGCGTCCAGCGTGGTCGGCCACTTCGAGGGCACCATCGACAAGCTGGTGGCGCTGGCGGTGCTGATGCCGATCGTCGCCGGCCTCGGCGGCAATGCCGGCACCCAGGTGCTGGCGCTGATGGTGCGCGGCCTGGCGCTGGGCCAGGTGGGCGCCTCCAACGCGCGCACGCTGCTGTGGAAGGAAGTGCGGGTCGCCTTGTTGAACGGCGTGATGCTGGGCTCGGTACTGGGCCTGATCGTATTGGCCTGGTTCCATTCACCCGGACTGTCGGCGGTGATCGCCATCGCGCTGACCTGCAACCTGCTGTTCGCCGCGTTGGCCGGCGTGCTGGTGCCACTGACCCTGAAACGCTTCGGCTTCGACCCGGCGCTGGCCAGCGGCATCTTCCTGACCGCCGTGACCGACTCGATGGGCTTCTTCACCTTCCTCGGCCTGGCCACCCTGGTGCTGCTGCACTGACCGCATAAAGGATCGGGCCCCGCCAAGCGGGGCTCGGACCCCACTCAACGGGAACACCCATGGCAACAACGATAGAAAACTACTTCCAGCCCGGCTGGCGCGACCAGCAGCACACCTGCCCGGCCTGCGAATGGAAGGGCAGCTCGCGTGCCATGGAGATGGAGCTGGACGAGGACGCCACCGAGTACGACTGCCCGGTCTGCGAGAACCCGCTGCTGGTGGTGCTGCACCCGGATATGGCGCAGGTGCAGGCTGCGGCCGCCGAAGGCAATGCCGAGGCCCAGGAGCAGCTGGACATCATCGCCAGCTTCCCGCGCCCGCAGTGACGCGGCGCACGATGCCGGGCCGACGTTGGCGGACTACGATGCAGGCGTTCTCGCCGCTTCGGAAAACCCCATGGTCCGTCTGCTGTCGCGCTGGCTGCCACTGCTGGCCCTTCTGATGATGAGCGGTTGCACTTCGCTGCCGGACAGCGCGCGTGGCCGCTTCGAAGCACGTGCGGTGAAGGTGGATGGACACACGGCTTACTACCAGGTGTTCATTCCCGCGGGCCTGCAGGCCCACAGCCCTGGTGGGCAGACGCCCGCAACCTCCAACGTCCCGGTCATCCTGTTCCTGCACGGTTCGGGCGAGCGCGGCGCCGATGGCATCAAGCAGACCCACGCCGGGCTGGGGCCTTATCTGCGCGAGCATCCCGACTTCCCTGCCCTGGTGGTGTTCCCACAGGTACCGGGCCATGAGGAATGGAGCGGCCGCAACAACCGTGCGGCCGTTGCCGCGCTGGACGCGACGATCGCCGAATTCGGCGCCGACCCGGCACGGCAGTACCTGACCGGCATGTCGATGGGCGGCTACGGCAGCTGGAACATCGCCCTGGACGACCCGCGCCGCTTTGCCGCGATCGTGCCGGTGTGCGGCGCAGTACTGGCACCACGCGCAAAGCGCCCGACCCTGTTCGTCGAGCAGGTCGCCCAGGAAACCGATCCGTATGCCGTGATCGCGCAGCGCCTGCAGCACACGCCGATCTGGATCTTCCACGGCGCGCTGGATGACGTGGTGCCTCCGGATGACGATCGCAGGCTGCACAGCGCATTCCAGAGCGCCAACGCACGCGATGTGCGCTACACCGAGTACCCGGAAGGCAATCACAATGCCTGGGACGCCACCTATGCCGACCCGGCCATGTGGGCGTGGCTGTTCGCGCAGAAGCGCTGAACCGCAGTTTCTCGTAGCTGCCAACCTTGGTTGGCACTGACTGCTCTGGTAGTTGCCAACCTTGGTTGGCATTGACTGCTCTGGTAGTTGCCAACCTTGGTTGGCACTGGCCTACCTGAAACCAAGCCATTCCCCGATGTTCACTGGAAGCAGGCCCATCCATGCTTGCTCCATGCAGAACACACGTCTCCTGCTCGGTCGTCGCTCCAGCGTCGGCCTCAGCTATATCCTCACCACAGTCGTCCATGACCGCGCACCGCTCTTCACCAACGCCGCAGTGGCCGCCTTGGCAGTGCGCGAATTCCAGCGACTTGATCAGGAAGGCTTCACCCGCTCGATTGCCTACGTGGTCATGCCCGACCACATTCACTGGCTGGTCGAACTGCGCGCCGGGTCACTGGAAACCGTCATGAAGCGTTTCAAGTCGCGCACAGCCCAGCAGGCAAACCGGCTGCTGGGGCGAGTCGGGCGCTTCTGGCAGGCCTGCTATCACGATCATGCGATCCGCTCGGACGAATCGTTGCACCGACATGCGATGTACCTGATGGGAAATCCGATCAGGGCCGGGCTGACGTCGCGGTTGGGGCAATATCCCCATGCATGGTGCGAATGGGAGCTTGGGGCATCATGTGATCTACCCGATGACATGAGCTCCGGTGGATAGTGCCAACCAAGGTTGGCATCTACCAAAGCGGTGCGCGGACAAGCCGATCGGTGAGTGTGCCAACCAAGGTTGGCACCCACCACAACAGCAGTACCAACCAAGGTTGGCACCCACCACACCAGCAGTGTCAACCAAGGTTGACACCCACCAGAGCGGCGATCAGCCCAGCAGCGTTTCCAGCACGGCCATGCGCACGGCGACGCCGTTGGCGACCTGGCGCAGCACCCACGACTGCGGGCCGTCGGCCACCTCGTCGGTCACTTCCACGCCGCGGTTGATCGGGCCTGGATGCAGCACCGCGGCATCCTTGCCGGCGCGGGCCAGGCGTTCGTTGGTCAGGCCGTACTGCGCGTGGTACTGCTCCAGCGACGGCACCAGGCCTTCTTCCATGCGCTCGCGCTGCAGGCGCAGCATCATCAGCGCGTCGACGCCTTCCAGCATCGCGTCGAAATCATCGCCGACCACGCAGCCCTTCAGGGTCTCGTCGTCCGGCAGCAGCGACTGCGGGCCGCACACGCGGATCTCGCCCACGCCAAGCGTACGCAGCGCATGCAGGTCGGTGCGGGCCACGCGCGAGTGCTTCACGTCGCCGACGATCACCACCTTCATCTTCGAGAAATCCGGGCCCTTGGCCTGGCGCAGGGTCAGCATGTCCAGCAGGCCCTGGGTCGGGTGCGCGCTGCGGCCGTCACCGGCATTGATCAGCGCGGTGCTCTCGCCCGCCGCTTCGGCCAGTGCGGCCACGGCGCCATCATCCGGGTGGCGCACCACGAAGCCGCGCACGCCCATCGCTTCCAGGTTGCGCAGCGTGTCGCAGGCGGTTTCGCCCTTGCGCGTGGACGAGGTCGAGGCATCGAAGTTCAGTACGTCGGCGCCCAGGCGCTGCGCGGCCAGCTGGAACGAGCTGCGGGTGCGTGTGGACGGTTCGAAGAACAGCGTGCACACCGCCGAACCGGCCAGCACGTGGCGCTTGTTGCCGACACGACCGACCGCGGCGTCGCGGATCTGCCCTGCCCGGTCAAGCAGCTGCAGCAGGGTGTCGCGCGGAAGGCCTTCGAGGGTCAGCAGGTGGCGCAGGCGGCCGGAGGCATCGAGTTGCTGGGCGGTCATGGCGGTGTCGGGCAGTCAGGGAATGGGGGTGGCGTCGTCCGGCGACGACAGCCAACGGTCGATGATCACCGCCGCGGCAACGGCATCGAGGGCGGCCGCATCACGGCGGCGCTTGCGCCCTTCGGCGCGCTCGACAGCGAAGCGGCGGGCGGCCTCGACCGAGCTGGAACGCTCGTCGATCATCACCACCGGCAGCTTGAAACGTTCCCGCAGCTGGCGGGCAAAGCCCTGCGCACGCTTGCGGTTGGGCTGGTCCTGGCCATCCAGGGTCAGCGGGTCGCCGACCACCAGGCCGTCGGGTTTCCATTCCTTGAGCAGGCGTTCGATCGCGGTCCAGTCCGGGCCATTGCCGTGCACGTCGACCACCGCCACCGCGCGCGCATGCGCAGCGAAGGCACTGCCGATGGCCACGCCGATGCGGCGAGAGCCGACGTCGAACCCCAGAACGGTGCCGTCACGGCGGATCGCCGGGGCAGCAGACACCGGTGCGGGCGCGGTCGGCTCAGACATGGCCGCTGTAATCGGTCAGACGGAACAAGTCCACGCCGATGCGCGAGGCCGCACCCTGCCAGCGCTGCTCCAGCGGCAGCTGGAACACCAGCTCGGCATCGGCCGGCACGGTCAGCCAGCTGTTCTCGGACAGCTCGCTTTCCAGCTGCCCTGCACCCCAACCGGCACAGCCGAGGGTGACCACGGCATTGGCCGGGCCTTCGCCGCGCGCCATCGCTTCGAGGATGTCGCGCGAGGTGGTGAGGTACAGGCCCTCGCCCACGGTCAGGCTGGAATCCCACGCGCGCGCGTCGTCATGGATGACGAAGCCGCGTTCGGGATGCACCGGGCCGCCATTGAGCACCATGCGCGCCTGCAGGTCGCCATCACCGGTGGTGATGTCCATCTGTGCAAGCACTTCACCCAGCGTGTACTCGGAAGGCTGGTTGACCAGCACGCCCATTGCGCCGTTCTCGTCGTGCTGGCAGATCAGCGCGACGCTGCGGGCAAAGGTCGCGTCGAGCAGCGACGGCAGCGCGACGAGCAGGTGATCGGCAAGGGAGGTCGGCGTTACAGGCATGGGCCCATTCTACCTGCTGGGGGCGGGATGGTCGCGCGATGGCGCCGAACCGCCATGGGCTAGGATGGTGCTTTGCCATGGAAGGTCATCGATGCAGTCTTCATCGCCCCTGACCCTGCCGGCACGCAGCGCCATCGTCCTGATCGCCCTGCTGCAGGGTCTGATGCTGTATGCCGCGCAGGAACTGTCCGATGCGTGGCCGTTCCGCGATATCGGCTGGCGCTACTGCTGGTACGCCTGGGTACTGGCCATTCCCAGCGCGGTGGCATTGAGCCTGGTCGAGCTGGGCCAGCGCCGCCTGTGGCTGCAGGCGGTGCTCGGCTCGGTGGTGGTGCTGGCGCTGGCCGCCTGGATCGGCTGGAACCTCAACGGCGAGACCGCGCTGGATTCGGGCGCGCTGCAGTTCCCGCTGACCGTGGGCATGGCCGTAGCAGTGTTCGTGGCCCTGCCCTGGTGGCAGTTCCAGTTGCAGCACGGGCATTGGCGCGCCAGCTATCCGGAGCTGTTCGAGCGCGCCTGGCAGAATGGTTTGACCCTGGCCCTCGCCGCGCTGTTCACCGGGCTGACCTGGCTGCTGCTGTGGCTGTGGGCGGCGCTGTTCCAGCTGCTCGACGTGACCGTCTTCCGCGACCTGTTCCGGCAGGACGCGTTCATCGCGCTGGCCACCGGCAGCCTGGCCGGGTTCGGCGTGCTGATCGGGCGCACCCAGCACCGCGCGATCCAGATCACCCGCCAGGTGCTGTTCGCGATCTGCCGCGGGCTGCTGCCGCTGCTCTCGTTCATCGCCGTGCTGTTCGTGCTGAGCCTGCCGCTGACCGGGCTGGAGCCGCTGTGGAAGACCCGCTCGGCCGCCAGCCTGCTGCTGGTGCTGTCGCTGCTGCTGGTGTCGTTCACCAATGCGGTCTACCAGCAGGGCGACGACACCGCGCCCTACCCCGTCGTGCTGCGCCGGCTGATCGAGGCCAGTCTGCTGGCGCTGCCGATCTATGCGGTGCTGGCACTGTATGCACTGGGCCTGCGCGTGGTGCAGTACGGCTGGACCCTGGACCGCTTCTGGGCGGTGCTGATCGCGCTGGCCGTGGCTGGCTATGCCGTGGGCTATGCACTGGCGGTGCTGCGCCGGCAGCCCCGCTGGTTGCAGACACTGGAACCGGTCAACCGCTGGATGTGCTGGGTGGTGCTGGCATTGGCCTTGCTGGGCAACTCGCCGCTGCTGGACCCGGTGCGGCTGACCCTGTCCAGCCAGTTGGCGCGCCTGCGTGCGGACCCGCCAGCGATCACCAGCAGTGACGTCAACGTGCTGCGCTTCGATCTTGGGCGCCGTGGCGTGCACGCGCTGCGCGAGCTGCAGCGTGATCCGGCCATCACCGCCGATGCCAACACGCCACAGGTGATCGCTGCCGCGCTGGCACGTACCTCGCGCTGGGACGATGGACAGCGCCTGGACAAGGGTCTGCAGGACGTCGCCGCCCTGCAGCGCGCGCTGAAGCTGGCCAAGGGATCCAGCTCGCCACCGGACGATTGGTGGCAGGCACTGGCCACCCGCGCGATCAATGGCGAATCCTGCGCCCAGAGCGAGCGCGACTGCCTGATCGTGCATCGCGACCTGGATGGCGACGGCAGCACCGACGTGCTGCTGTGCGAGCTGTACACCCACCGTGGGCCGGACTGCGTGCTGTACGCACGTGGCGGGGATGGCCAGTGGCGCCGGGCCGGTTCGCTGTTCGGCACCGTCAGCGGCCAGGCCGAGGCGATCAACCAGGCCCTGCGTGACGGCAAACTCACGCTTGTGCCACCGCGCTGGCCGATGCTGTCCATCGGCGGGCGCCCCGCGGTGGCCATCGATCCCGAACCCGAATCCAACGAGTCTTCTCCATGAGCGGTTACTGCCTCATCGCCCCGGGCCATCCGGTGCACGACTACTACCACGCCAACGAATACGGCTTCCCGCAGCGTGACGAGCGCGAGCTGTTCGAGCGGCTGGTGCTGGAGATCAACCAGGCCGGGCTGAGCTGGGAGACCATCCTGAAGAAGCGCGAGGGCTTCCGCGCGGCCTATGACGGCTTCGATGTGGATCGGGTTGCAGCCTACGCCGAGCAGGACATCGAACGGCTGCTGTCGGACGCGGGCATCATCCGCAACCGGCTGAAGGTGCTGGCGGCGATCCACAACGCACAGGTGATCCAGCAGCTGCGGGCCAGCCACGGCAGCTTCGCGGCGTGGCTGGACGCGCACCATCCGCGCAGCAAGGCCGACTGGGTGAAGCTGTTCAAGAAGACGTTCCGCTTCACCGGCGGCGAGATCACCGGCGAATTCCTGATGAGCCTGGGCTACCTGCCCGGTGCGCACGCCGAGGACTGCCCGGTGCATGCGCGGCTGCTGACGCTGTCGCCGCCGTGGTTGCAGGCCTCCCGGTAGTGCCGGCCGCTGGCCGGCAGCCTCGGAATGCTTCAGGTGTTGCCGGCCAGCGGCCGGCACTACCGTCGAATCGTCACACGCCCATGTAACGGCCCGGGCGGTGGTTGAACATCAGCACCAGGCTGAGCACCACCGCGCCGATCGCCGAGTACAGCACCTTCGACGGTGACAGCACGAAGAACGCGGCCACCATCAGGCAGGCGTCGTAGGACATCTGCACCTTGCCCGCGCTCCAGCCGCGGGTGCGCTGCAGGTACACCGCCAGGATACCGATACCACCGAGGCTGGCACGGTGGCGGATGAAGAACAGGATGCCCAGGCCGGACAACGCACCGCCCACGATCGCCGAATACAGCGGGTTGATGTGCGAGAAGTCGATCCAGCGCGGCAGCAGGTCGGTCAGCACGCCACAGGCGGTGACCGCAGCGAAGGTCTTCAAGGTGAATTCCCAGCCCATGCGACGCAGCGCCACCCAGTAGAACGGCAGGTTGACCAGCACGAACACCAGGCCGAAGTTCCAGCCCATCGCGTAGTGCAGCAGGAACGCCATGCCGGCCATGCCGCCGATCATCAGCCCACCCTTGGCGAAGATGGCCAGGCCGAGCGAGGCCACCATCGTGGCCAGCACCATGCCCTGCACGTCCTCGGCGATCGAGTGGCGCAGCGCTTTTTCGTCGGCGGTGGTGCCGGCACTGTCGGGCGGCGGGGTCAGCGGACCGGCGGTGACCAGGTGGCCGTCAGCGTCGTCGCACGGCGCGGGGCCATGGGCGG
>NZ_JASJSQ010000103.1:0-17139 GCF_030236855.1 Stenotrophomonas maltophilia group sp. Smal13 | reverse complement strand
TACCGTGCCCGTTTACCTGACGGGCCTGAGACTCTCCAGCAACACAGTTGCTACATGGACGTATTTACGGCGTCCCCCGCAACCGGACCCACCCCGCCATCCCTCAGGAAACCAGCTTCTGCTGTTGCTTCGGTTCTTGCAGTGGACGTGGCATCTGCGGGTGCAGGGCGCAGCCCTGCCGAACACCCCCGCGACGGGGTGTCGTAAATGCCTGCGACGGTTCGTCGCACGGGTAACTCTGGACCCGGCTCTACACTAGCGGGGTGACCCGCCTGTCCCGCCCGCAGCGTCTCCTGCTCCAGCTCGCCGTCCTGGCGACGCTGCTGATGGTGCTTGCGCCGCTGGTCAGCCGCGCGCTGCAGGCGTCGCCGATGGACCACGCTGCGATGGGCCATGACATGCACGACACGGCCATGGCCGGGCACAATCAGCACGGCACCGCGCCGGCAGAGCGCAGCCGCCCGGCCGACCCCCACGCCATGCACGGCGAAGCCTGCGAGTACTGCGTACTGGCAATGCGCCTGCTGCCGTGGCTGGCCGTGCTGGTGCTGCTGTTGCCGCTGCTGTGGCGGCCGCGGCTGGTATTCCCGTGGTCACAGCAGGTACTGCCCGCGCTGCGCTGGCCGGCGCATGCCGCGCGCGGGCCGCCGCGTTTCTCCATCGTCCGCTGATATCCCTATCGAATCTGCCGCACGACGCCTGACCGGGCGCCGTGCGCGCGTGCGTACTTTGGAGCTGTTCCGATGAAAATGACTTCCCGCCCCGCGGGCGCCTGCGCGCGCCTGCCGGTTGCCCTTGGCCTGGCCGTGGCCGCGTCACTGGCCCACGCTGCGCCTGCCGAAGAGGCACGTACCCTCGACACGATGGTGGTCACCGCCGCCGCACCGTCGTCCCCGCTGCACTGGGTGACCGATCCGCGCCTGCCGCGGCAGCCGGTGCCTGCCAGTGATGGCGCCGACTACCTGAAGACCGTCCCCGGCTTCTCCGCCATCCGCAACGGCGGCACCAACGGTGACCCGGTGCTGCGCGGCATGTTCGGTTCGCGCCTGAACATCCTCAGCAACGATGGCAACCTGATCGGTGCCTGCCCGTCGCGCATGGACAATCCGCTGTCCTACATCGCGCCGGAAAGCTTCGACCGGCTGACCATCATCAAGGGCCCGCAGAGCGTGCGCTGGGGGGCGGGCGCGTCGGCCGGCACCGTGCGTTTCGAGCGCGATACGCCGCGCTTCGAGGAGCCGGGCCTGCGTGCCGATGCCAGTGCGCTGGTCGGTTCGCGCAACCGCAACGACCAGGTGCTGGACCTGACCCTGGGTAACCCGACAGGCTACGTACGCGCCAGCGGCAACCGTTCCGAAGCCGATGACTACAAGGACGGCCACGGTGACGTGGTGCCGTCGAAGTGGCGCAAGTGGAACGGTGACGTAGCCATCGGCTGGACGCCGGATGCCGACACGCTGCTGGAAATTTCCGCCGGTGCCGGTGATGCGATCGCGCGTTACGCGGGCCGTGGCATGGACGGTGCCGCGTTCGAACGCACCAGCTACGCGGCGCGTTTCGAGAAGCGCAACCTGCCGGGGGCATGGGACACGTTGCAGGCCAACGTGTACTACAACAACGCCGACCATGTGATGGACAACTACACGCTGCGCACGCCGAACCCGAACAGCATGATGCCGATGCCGATGGCGTCGAACGTGGATCGCCGTACCCAGGGCGGCCGGGTCAGTTCCGAGTGGCGCTGGCAGGATGTGCAGCTGGTGGCGGGTGTGGATGGCGAAGACAGCCGCCATCGTGGCCGCATGGGCATGGGCCGCGACACCTACCGCCAGGCCGCCTGGGAAACCGATGCCAACTTCCGCCGCTATGGCGTGTTCACCGAGTTGACCCTTGGCGCCGGCACCGACCAGCGCTGGATCAGCGGCCTGCGCATCGACCGCGCCAGCGTCCGCGATGAGCGGCAGTCGGTGCGCGGGATGATGGGCAACCGGCCGAATCCGACCGCTGGCCTGCAGCGCAAGGAATGGCTTGGCAGCGGCTTCCTGCGCTACGAGCAGGACCTGGCCGATGGCCTGACCTGGTACGCCGGCCTCGGCCACAGTGAACGCATGCCCGACTACTGGGAGCTGTTCTCGCCTAACCACGGCCCGGCCGGTGCGGTGAACGCGTTCACCGGCGTGCAGCCCGAGCGCACCACCCAGCTTGATGTGGGCATGCAATACAAGGGGCCCCGTGTGCAGGCGTGGGTGTCGGCGTACGCCGGGCAGATCCAGGACTACATCCTGTTCACCTACCACGGCAGCGGCATGATGGGCATGAGCCAGGCCCGCAACGTTGATGCACGTATCGCTGGTGCCGAGGCGGGCCTGGAAGTGAGCGTGGCCGAGCAGTGGAAGCTGGGCGGCACGCTGGCCTATGCCTGGGGCGAGAACCGCGACCAGCATCGTCCGCTGCCGCAGATGCCACCACTGGAAGCACGCCTGAGCGCGAACTGGGAAGGCCAGCGCTGGAGTGCCGGTGCGCTGCTGCGCGCGGTGACCCACCAGCATCGTGTCGCAAATGGCCAAGGCAATGTGGTCGCGCAGGACCTGGGGCCGAGTGCCGGCTTCGCCACCTTCGCGCTCAACGCTGCTTACCGCTTCAGTTCGCAGCTGCAGCTCAGCGCGGGCGTCGACAACCTGTTCGACCGTGCCTACAGCGAGCACCTGAATCTGGCCGGCAGCGCCGACTTCGGTTTTCCGGCTGACCCGGTGCGCATCAACGAGCCGGGCCGCAGCCTGTGGATGAAGGTGAACTACCGGTACTGATCCGCCGGGTGTAAAAAAAAACCGGGGCCGGATCCCCGCCAGGATCCGCCCCCGCCCGACGCCCTCTGCCGGGCAGCTTCGACTCTACGATGGCAACGCCTGCGGTGCACGGCTGGATACACCTCGACACATGCCGACACCGCTGCGGTCAGCCTTGCACGGAACGGGTTCACGGCGCTATCGCGACGCCGGTTCCACGCCAGTAAACGCTTGGCACATATCGCTTCTGTGGGCGCTTGCCTACACTCGGCGGCCGTGGATCACTCAGGACCGTTCATGTTGGCTCGCATCGCTTCGACCCTGGCCCTTGGCCTCAGCCTGGCCGTGCTGGCCGGGTGCGCGGGCAAACAGGAGGCCGCCGCCCGTCGGCAGGGAGAAGCGGTGCCGGTCACCGCGCAGGTCGTGCAGTCCACGCAGTGGAATGACACGCTGCAGGCACTGGGTACGGCCAAGGCGCGCGAATCGATCAGCGTCACGGCCAAGGTCAGCGAGATCGTCGAGAAGGTGCACTTCGAAAGCGGCCAGCATGTTGCCGCAGGTGCGCCGATCGTGACCCTGCGCGGGCAGGCCCAGGAGGCCGCGCTGGTGCAGGCGCAGGCCACCTTCCATGAGGCCGACCAGCTGTACAGGCGCCAGCGCGAGCTGGCCACGCAGCGGCTGGTGTCCAGCGCCACGCTGGATACGCAGAAATCGATCCGCGATGCCGCCGAGGCGCGTGTGGCGCAGATGCAGTCGGACATCGGTGACCGCCGCGTGCGTGCACCGTTCGCCGGTGTGCTCGGCATCCGCCAGGTCAGCCCGGGCACGTTGCTGACGCCGACCACGGTGATCGCCACGCTCGACGACATCGAACACATGCACATCGATTTCCAGGTGCCGGAAGTGGAACTGGCCGCGCTCGGCGTCGGTGACAAGGTCAGTGCCACCAGCGTGGCGTGGCCGGGCCGTACCTTCGAGGGCGTGGTCAGCACCATCGACGCACGCATCGATCCGGCCACCCGTGCGGTGACCGTACGTGCCGACTTCGCCAATGGTGACCATGCCCTGCGCCCGGGCATGCTGCTGGACGTGCGCCTGTTCCACCCTGAGCGCCCGGCGCTGGTGATTCCGGAAATCGCCGTGGTCCAGGTCGGTCGCGATACCTTCGTGTACCGCATCACCGCCGACGACAGCGTCGAGCGCGTGGATGTGGTCACCGGTGCGCGCCGTGCCGGCGTGGTCGAGATCAGGCAGGGGCTGGAAGCGGGCCAGCGCATCGTGGTCGATGGCACCGGCAAGCTGCGCCCGGGCCTGAAGGTCGCGGCCAAGGACGCCGCACCGGTCACGGGTGCGAAGCCGGCTGATGCACCGGCGCCGGTCGCGGCCGAGGGCCACGGCGGATGAAGCTGTCCGACATCTCCATCCAGCGGCCGGTGTTCGCCGTGGTGATGAGCCTGTTGCTGCTGGTGCTGGGCGTGATGTCCTTCACCCGCCTGACCCTGCGCGAACTGCCCGCCATCGATCCGCCGATCGTTTCGGTATCGGTGGACTACACCGGCGCTTCGGCCGCGGTCATCGAAAGCCGCATTACCCAGGTGCTGGAAGATGCGCTGGCCGGCATCGAAGGCATCGATACGATCAACGCGCGCAGCACCAACGGCCGCTCGCAGGTCAGCATCGAATTCACCTCCAACCGCGATATCGAAGCGGCGGCCAACGATGTGCGCGATGCGGTCAGCCGCGTCGCCGACCGCATGCCGGAGGAAGCGCGTCCGCCGGAGATCGCCAAGGTCGAGAGCGATGCCGACCCGATCATCTGGTTCAACATGGTCTCCTCGACCATGGACACGCTGGAGCTGAGCGACTACGCCGACCGCTACGTGGTCGATCGTTTCTCCAGTCTCGATGGCGTGGCCCAGGTCCGCATCGGCGGCCGCCAGCGCTATGCGATGCGGATCTGGCTGGACCGTGACCAGCTGGCGGCGCGCGGACTGACCACCGGCGACGTGGAAACCGCGCTGCGCAACGAGAACGTGGAACTGCCGGCCGGCCGCATCGAGTCGACCGACCGCGATTTCACCCTGCGCGTGGAGCGCAACTACATCAAGCCCGAAGACTTCGCGACCATTCCGCTGGGCAAGGGTCGTGACGGTTACGTGGTGCGCATGGGCGATGTGGCGAAGATCGAGCTGGCCTCGGCCGAGCGCCGCGCGTACTACCGCAGCAACGGCGAGCCGGGCATCGGCCTGGGCATCGTCAAGACCTCCACCGCCAACTCGCTGGACGTGGCGCGTACTGCGCGCGCTGAAGCCGAACGGGTCGCGCTGACCCTGCCCAAGGGCACGCAGATCTTCGTTGCCTTCGACAACACCACCTTCATCGAAGCCGCGGTGGACCGCGTCTACGCCACGCTGGTGGAGGCGATGATCCTGGTGCTGGCAGTGATCTGGCTGTTCCTCGGCAGCTTCCGCGCTGCGCTGATTCCGGCGGTGACGGTGCCGGTCTGCCTGGTCGCGGCATTCATCGCGCTGTATGCGTTCGACTTCTCGATCAACCTGCTGACCCTGCTTGCGCTGGTGCTGTGCATCGGCCTGGTGGTGGACGATGCGATCGTGGTGGTGGAGAACGTGCAGCGCCGCATCGACCTGGGCGAACCCCCGCTGGTGGCGTCCAAGCGCGGTACTGCGCAGGTCGCCTTCGCAGTGATCGCCACCACCGCGGTGCTGGTGGCGGTGTTCCTGCCGGTCGGGTTCCTGGAAGGCAATACCGGGCGCCTGTTCCGCGAACTGGCAGTGGCGCTGGCGGCGGCGGTGGCGTTGTCCGCCTTTGTGGCGCTGACGCTGACGCCGATGATGGCCTCCAAATTGCTCAAGCCGCATACCGGGCAGGCACCGCGTGGCCTGCATGGCTTCATCAACCGCAACCTGGAACGCCTGGCCGGGGCCTATGGGCGGGTGCTCGACCACCACGTGGACCGCACCTGGATCTACCTGCTGGTGATGGTGGCCGCACTGGCCGCCAGCTGGGGCCTGCTCAAGCTGCTGCCGTCGGAACTGGCGCCGGCCGAAGACCGCGGTTCGTTCCAGATCATGATCGATGGCCCGGAAGGCGCCGGCTACGACTACACCGTGCAGCAGGTGCAGCAGGTGGAATCAATGCTGGCACCGCATGTTGGCCCGGACAAACCGATCGTGCGCGCCAATCCACGCGTGCCCGGTGGTTGGGGTGCCAGCGAGGAAATGCACACCGGCCGCGTCAGCATCTTCCTGCAGCCGTGGCGCCAGCGCAGCGAAGGCACGCCGGAAGTGGCCAACGAACTGCAGAAGGAACTGGACACCATCCGCGGCGTGCGCGTGCGTACGCAGGTGGGCGGTGGCCTGGTGCGCAGCGGCGGGCAGCCGTTCCAGATCGTGCTGGGCGGCCCGGAATATGCCGAGATCGCGCAGTGGCGCGACCGTATCCTGCTGCGCATGGCCGACAACCCCGGCCTGGTCGGCCCGGACTCGGATTACAAGGAAACGCGGCCGCAGATGCGGGTCAACATCGACCGCCAGCGTGCGGCCGACCTCGGCGTGCCGGTCACCGCGATCGGTTCGGCACTGGAAACCATGATGGGCTCGCGCCGCGTCACCACCTTCGTCGACAACGGCGAAGAGTACGACGTGCTGGTGCAGGCCGGTCGCGATGGCCGTGCCAGCCCGGCCGACCTGGCCGCCATCCGCGTGCGCGCGACGTCCGGCGAACTGGTGCCGCTGTCCAACCTGGTCACGCTGAGTGAGGTGGCCGAGGCCGGCACCCTGAACCGCTTCAACCGCCTGCGCTCGATCACCATCAACGCGGGCCTGGCGCCGGGCTATCCGCTGGGTGAAGCCATTGCCTGGGCGCAGCAGGTCACGCGCGAGGAGCTGCCGCAGTACGCACAGGTGAACTGGAAGGGCGAATCGCGCGAATACCAGAGTGCCGGTGGCGCGGTGCTGCTGACCTTCGCCATGGCGCTGCTGGTGGTGTACCTGGTGCTGGCCGCGCAGTTCGAGAGCTTCATCCACCCGCTCACCATCATGCTGACCGTGCCGCTGGGCGTGCTCGGCGCGCTGGTCGGGTTGTGGGTGAGTGGCGGTACCGTGAACCTGTTCAGCCAGATCGGCATCGTCATGCTGGTCGGCCTGGCCGCGAAGAACGGCATCCTCATTGTTGAATTCGCCAACCAGCTGCGTGACGACGGAAGAACCGTGCGCGAGGCGATCATCGAATCGGCGATGGTGCGCCTGCGCCCGATCCTGATGACCTCGATCGCCACCGTGGTCGGCGCGATTCCGCTGGTGGTGGCCGGTGGCCCCGGTTCGGCCAGCCGTGGCACCATCGGCATCGTGATCATCTTCGGTGTGACCCTCTCGACGTTCCTGTCGCTGTTCGTGGTGCCGGCGTTCTACGCGCGGCTGGCGCCCTACACCCGCTCGCCGGAAGCGGTGAAGCGCGAGTTGGAGAAGCAGGAGGCGGAGTCGCCCTCGGTGGGTGGTCATGCCTGATCCGACCACCGTGCTGCGAGGCGACGGCTTCCAACTGCGCCCCTGGCGCCCGGATGATCTGGAATCGCTGCTGCGCCATGCCAACGACGCCGAGGTATCGCGGGGCCTGCGTGATCGTTTCCCTTACCCGTACACGCGCGAGGATGGCGAGGCCTTCCTCGCCGGTCGCGTGCTGGCCCCTGGCACCCTGAACCTGGCCATCGAGATCGACGGCCAGGCCTGCGGCAGCGTCGGGGCCCAGCAGGGCGTGGCCGAGCGCGGACACATGGCCGAGCTGGGCTACTGGTTGGGCCAGGCCTACTGGGGCCAAGGAGTGATGACCCGGGTGGTCGGCCTGTTCGCCCCCTGGGTGATGGACGAACTTCGCCTGTTCAGGCTGCAGGCCGGGGTGGTCGACTTCAATCTCGGCTCGGCCCGGGTGCTGGAAAAGAACGGCTTCCAGGAGGAGGGCGTGGACCGCTGTGCGGTCTACAAGCGCGGCGTGCTGCACGACCTGCGCCGTTTCGCCCGGGTGCGCACGCAGCTGCCCTGAACACGCGGGCCGGCCGCGGTAGAGCCGAGGCCGTGCTCGGCCGCCGTCATCACCACGCCGAGCATGGGCTCGGCTCTACAACACAGCGCTACCGCAGCGGCCTTCGATCAGGGAGAATCGACCGGTCCCCTCCAGCCGACGGGACGTCCTTACAACCCGCCGACTGGAGAGAGCGCGCGTGGAAGCTACCGTACATTTCATCAACAGCATCATCTGGAGCAAGGCACTGATCTTCGTGTGCCTGGGCGCCGGCCTGTTCTTCAGCCTGCGCACGCGCTTCATGCAGATCCGCGGCTTCCTCGAGATGTGCCGCCTCACCGTCAAGGGTGAGAAATCAGACGCCGGTGTGTCGTCCTTCCAGGCCCTGGCCATGTCGATGGCCGGGCGCATGGGTATCGGCAACATCGCCGGCGTGGCCACCGCCATCGCCTTCGGCGGCCCCGGTGCGATCTTCTGGATGTGGGTGATGGGCTTCCTCGGCGCATCCACCTCGTACGTGGAATGTACGCTGGCACAGATCTACAAGACCAAGGACGCCGAAGGCCGTTACCGTGGTGGCCCGGCGTACTACATCGAAAAGGCCATGGGCCTGAAGTGGTACGCGCTGGCCTTCGCCATCGCCACGATCATTGCCGCCGGCTTCCTGATGCCCGGCGTGCAGGCCAATGCCATCGCCGACAGCATCATCAACGCCTGCCGTGGCACCGCACTGTGCGGCCCGCTCGATGGCCAGGCCTTCGGCATGGAGTCGGTGCAGGCGCTGAAGCTGGGCATCGGCATCGTGGTGGCGCTGCTGCTGGGCGTGGTGATCTTCGGTGGCGTCAAGCGCATCGCCAACTTCGCCGAAGTGGTGGTGCCGTTCATGGCAGCCGGCTTCATCCTGATGGCCATTGTCATCATGATCATCAACTACGACCGTGTGCCGGAGATGTTCAACATCATCTTCAGCAGCGCCTTCGGCACCCACGCCGCGTTCGGCGCGATGATGGGCCTGGCGGTGGAGTGGGGCATCAAGCGCGGCATCTACGCGAACGAAGCCGGCCAGGGCTCGGGCCCGCACGCGGCAGCCGCCTCGGAAGTCTCGCACCCGGCCAAGCAGGGCTACGTGCAGGCCTTCGCCATCTACTTCGACACCATGATGGTGTGCACCGCCACCGCGTTCCTGATCCTGGCCAGCGGCACCTACAACGTGTACTCGGCGGCAGGTGCCGGCGCCCCGCCGATCTTCCAGGGCCTGGCCGGCATTCCGGAAGGCGCGGGCTATGCCCAGGCGGGTGTGGAAGCCGTGCTGCCGGGCTGGGGCTCGGCGTTCGTGTCCATCGCCATCTTCTTCTTCGCCTTCACCACCATCATGGCGTACTACTACATGGCCGAGACCAATCTCAGCTATGTGAACCACAACAAGAAGCGTCCGCTGACCGTGCTGGTGCTGCGCCTGGGCATCATCGGCATGGTGGTGTTCGGCGCGTTCCATAATGCAACCCTGGCCTGGGCGCTGGGTGACATCGGCGTGGGCCTGATGGCCTGGCTGAACATCATCGCCATCCTCATCATCCAGAAGCCGGCCATGCTGGCCCTGCGCGATTACGAGCGGCAGAAGAAGCTGGGCCTGGATCCGATTTTCGACCCCGATGCCCTGGGCATCAAGAACGCCGATTTCTGGCGTCAACGCAAGCTGGAGTTGTCCCGTAGTGAATGATCCCTGGAAGAACGCCCGCCGCCCGTCGTCGCGACCGCCGCGGGCCACCCCGCTGCCACCGCGTGAGGGCGGCACCCCGCCACCGCCGGGGCGTGGCAATGACGAACTGCGCCTGTATGGCTGGAACGCCGTGCAGGCCCTGTTCGCCAAGCGCCCGCAGGCGCTGCGCAAGCTGTACCTGGTGGACGCGCTGATTCCGCGCATGCAGCCGGTGTTGAAGTGGTGCGTGGCCAACCGTGTGGGCTACCGCGTGGTGGAGGAGGGCGACCTCAACAAACTGGCCGCTACCACGCACCACGAAGGCCTGGTGGCCGACGTGCTGCGCGCGCCTGTCGTACCGCTGGCGCAGTGGCTGGAGGATCTGGGCGAAGGCCCGGCGTTGGCGCTGTGGCTGGACGGTGTCGGCAATCCGCACAACTTCGGTGCGATCCTGCGCTCGGCCGCGCACTTCGGCGTCAAGGCGCTGCTGCTGCCGTCCGGCAGCACGCTGGCGCTGTCCGGTGCCGCCGCACGCGTGGCCGAAGGTGGCGCCGAATCGGTGCCGCTGGTGCAGTTGCCGGAGACCGCCCAGGCGATGGCGCAGCTGCGTGCGACCGGCTTCGGGCTGGCCGCGACCCTCGTTGATGGTGGCGACGACGTGTTCCGTGCGTCGCTGCCGGAACGGTTGGTGTACGTGATGGGCGCCGAAGGCGAGGGCATGGACCGCGGCCTGGCCAGTCAGTGTGACCAGCAGCTGTCGATTCCCGGCAGCGGCGCGGTGGAAAGCCTGAACGTGGCCTCGGCAACGGCCGTGCTGCTGGCACAGTGGGCGAGCCGCCGCCACGGATGATCCCGTCGTGCTGATGCTGTGTTGATCTCCTGACCCGGCCCTTGCGGCCGGGTTTTCTTTTGCGCGGCGCAAGAGCGCAAACGATGCACGCGCAGCAAACTGGGTCATCCGCGTCAGCTTGCGTTGCTTCAAACACGCTTGATGGACAGGCAAGCAATTTTAGTATTTGTCTCATTGCTGGGCCGTTTCCTGCATCGCACGGTGGAGTTCCTTCCAACGTCGTACAGGAGTGGTTCCATGCATCGAATCCAACGCCGCACACGTCGCACTTGCCTGGTGCTGGCACTCGCTGCGCTTGCCGCACCATCGCTACAGGCCGCGGAACGCAGTCTCGATGGTGTCAATTTCACCGGCCCGTTGATCACGCCGAATCCGGCCGGCCTGCCGCAGGGCAACTGGTACATCGAGCCCTATCTGGTGCGGGTCGACAGCCGCGACCACTACGACAACAACGGTGATCGTCGCCGCAGTGCCGGGCACAGTGGCGCCTGGGCCACGGTGGTGCCGATCATCTATGGCTTCAGTGACCGGGTGATGGGCCAGGTCAATCTGAGTGCCTCGCGCTCCGAATCCGGCAGTGCGCGCAGCAGCGGCTTCCGCGCCGGTGACACCACCGCACGCCTGCAGTACCTGCTGCAGGCGCCGAATGCCGATGGCACCCGTCCGGCCATCTCGGTCGCGCTGGTGCAGCGTTTCAGCACCGGCAGCCATGACCGTATCACCGGCAATCCGCTGGATGCACAGGGCGACGGCGTTCAGCGCACCACCGCGGCGCTGGGCGTGCAGCAGGTGGTGTGGCTGGGCAATGACCGCCCCGTGCGCTGGCGCGCCCAGCTCAGCGCCGGGCCGGCACCGTCGCGCACTGCCATTTCCGGCACCAGCGTGTACGGCACCGATGACAGCTTCCAGGGGCACATTTCGCGCGGCTCGGTACTGGGCCTGTCGGTAGGCGCCGAGTACAGCTTCAATTCGCGCTGGGTGGGGGTGATGGAAATGGCCGCCAGCCGTGAGACCGGCCAGCGTCTGAGCGGCTTCGCACGCAACGGCAGTGGTGCGATCGAGCGGATTGAAGAGCACCGTCCGGCCAGCCGCAACGTCAGCCTGGCGCCGGCGGTGGAGTATCACTTCAGCCCGTCGCTGGGCCTGATCGCCGGCGTCGAATTCACCGTGGCCGGGCGCAACACCGGCCGCATCATCAGCCCCCAGGTCGCCCTGGGCATGTTCTTCTGAGGGGCTGCCGATGAACATCGAATCCATCGTCAACACCATCCTCGGCATCGTCTGGAGCCCGTACCTGGTGGTGCTCTGCCTGCTCGCCGGCCTGTACTTCAGCGTGCGTACCCGCTTCATCCAGTTGCGCGCGCTGCCGGAGATGCTGCGCCTGATGTTCCGGCACGAGCGCTCCGAAGCCGGTGTGTCACCGTTCCAGGCCCTGTCGCTGTCGTTGTCCAGCCGCGTCGGCGTCGGCAACATCGCCGGCGTTGCCATGGCCATCGCCTTTGGTGGCCCGGGCGCGATCTTCTGGATGTGGATCGTCGCCTTCCTCGGCGCCTCCAGCGCCTTCATCGAATCCACGCTGGCACAGATCTACAAGGACCGCGATGCCAAGGGCCAGTACCGCGGTGGCCCCGCGTACTACATCGAGAAAGGCCTGGGCCAGCGCTGGTATGCAGTGCTGTTTGCGCTGGTCACCGTGCTGGCCGGTGCGATGCTGGCCGGCACCCAGTCCAATGCGATCACCAGTGCGGTGAACGAAGCCTGGGACGTGCCGGTGATGACCACCACGGCGGTTCTGCTGGTGGTGCTGGGCGCGATCCTGATCGGCGGTGTGCGCCGCATCGCGCGGGTTGCCGAGTGGGTGGTGCCGTTGATGGCGGTGGCGTATCTGCTGGTGGCGGCACTGGTGATGGTGCTCAATGCAGAGAAAGTGCCGGAGGTGATCATGCTGGTGCTGCGCAGTGCATTCGGTGTGGATGCAGCGTTCGGTGCAATGATCGGCACCGCCATCCAGTGGGGCGTGCGCCGTGGCGTGTTGTCCAACGAGGCCGGCATGGGCAGCGGTGCGCATCCAGCCGCCGCCGCCGAAGTCACCCACCCGGTCAAGCAGGGCCTGGTGCAGTCATTTTCGGTCTACATCGACACGATGGTGGTGTGCAGTGCTACCGCCTTCCTGATTCTGTCCACGGGCCTGTACAACGTCTACGACCCGGCTGTGAACGGCATTCCGGATGAGGCGCGCCTGCTGCTGGGCAATCTGCCTGGCGTCGAGGCCGGGCCGCGCTTCGTGCAGCACGCGGTGGAGTCCGCGCTGCCGGGCTTCGGCCGCTCGTTCGTGGCGCTGGCGATCCTGCCGTTCGCGTTCACCACCATCCTGGCGCTGTACTACATGGCCGAGACCAATATCAGCTACCTGTGCCGTGATCGTCCCGCGCCGTGGGTGATGGGCGGGTTCCAGCTGCTGTTCCTGGCCGCGACCGGCTACTCAGCGGTGAACAGTGCAACGATCGCGTGGTCGCTGGGCGACATCGGCGTCGGCCTGATGAGCTGGCTGAACATCATCGCCATCCTGCTGCTGCAGAAGCCAGCGCTGGCGGCGCTGCGCGACTACGAACAGCATCGCCAGGCGGGCAAGGATCCGCTGTTCAACCCGAAGCTGCTGGGTGTGCGCAACACCAGCGTGTGGGAGGGCTGACAGGATCGGGTCAGATCCCTCGCCACGGCGAGGGATCTGACCCACGCCATCGCCCGGTGGGTGCGCCATTACTCGGTGGATGCGCCCTTACCCGGTGGGTGCGCCATTACCCGGTGGGTGCGAACCTTGGTTCGCACCGCCCTTCCCGCTGCTTTCGCCGGGCATGAACCCTTTTCAATGCCGAGCGGGAGGTTCCGCGCGCATTGCGATGCGCTCATTGCAATGGCGCCCACAGGTCATGGGGCGCGGCCCGGCGCTACCGCATCACTCGTTCGGCGGCGTGGTCGCCTTGGCCTCGCTGCCGAAGCTGCCATCGGCTTCCGCTGCCAGGTACGCGAACACGGTGTACGCGGCCACGTTCTGCGCCAGCGCCTTCGGGTCGATCTTGTCCAGCGTGTCGTCGGCGGTGTGGTGCAGGTGGAAGTAATCCGAGCCGTCCTGCGCCAGCCATGCCCACGCGCCACCCTTGGCGGCCAACGGGCCGACGTCCGGGCCCGGGCCACCCTTGTCGGCCTGGTACTCGATGCCCAGCGGCTTCATCACTTCGGCAATCTGCTTCGTCGCTTCGCGCGAGCCTTCCGGGTTCGGCGAACCGGTATTGAAGGCATAGATGCGGCCGGCACCGAAGTCACTCTCGGCCGCCAGCTGGTGCAGGGCCACGTCCTTGGCATGCGCCTCGGCGTAGGCCTTGCCGCCGTAGAGACCCTGCTCCTCGTTGGCGAACGCGATCACACGGATGGTGCGCTTCGGCGCCTGCTTCAGCTGGCCGATCAGGTGGCCGGCGGCCATGGTGATGCCCACGCCCGCGCCGTCATCCACCGCGCCGGTGCCCAGATCCCATGAATCCAGGTGACCGCCGATCACCACCACTTCCTTCGGCAGGCTGCGGCCGGTGATCTCACCGATCACGTTGTACGAGGTGGCGGTGCCATCCCAACCGCAGTCCAGCGCCACCTTCACCGTGGTGCTGCCGCGGGCCAGCAGGCGGGCCAGCTGATCGGCGTCGGGCACCGACAGTGCTGCAGACGGCACCGGGGTCAGGCCGTCGTCGAAGCGGGTGATGCCGGTGTGCGGCACGCGGTGCGAGTCGGTACCGGCCGAGCGCATCAGGAAACCGACCGCGCCCTTGCGGATCGCTTCGGACGGGCCCTTGCTGCGGATCGCGCCACCACGGCCATAGTCGCGGCCATCGCGGAACGGCAGCATCTGGTAATCGACGAACGCGATCTTGCCCTTCAGCGAACCGGCCGGTGCGGCCTGCAGTGCGGCCAGGTCGGCGAAGCGGACCACTTCGGCTTCAACGGTGCCGCCCGGGCTGCCACCCAGCGCCGTGATCTGCAGCGGCTGCGGGTTCCTGCCGGTCACCGCGGCGTGTTCACTGCGGCGCTCCCACTTCGGGAACGTCACCGGTTCCTTCCAGACCTTGTCGAAGCCGAGCGACTTGAACTTGGCTTCGGCCCAGGCCACGGCGCGGGCGTCGGCCTCGCTGCCGGCGATGCGCGGGCCGATTTCGGTGGTGAGCGATTCAACCACCTTCCAGCCGGTGTCATCGGCCAGCGCCTGGTCGCGCAGCTGCGCAGCGGTGGACAGCGACGCCGGGGGCAGGGTGGTGGTGTGCGGCGCCGCGAAGGCCGGGGCGGCCAGCAGGGCGAGGGAGGATGCGATGGCAAGGACGCGGCGACGCATGGACAGCTCCGGGAAGGGACCAAGCCTTGGAGCTTAACAGTCGTTCAGCCCGGCGCATGGGCGGGAGGTCATGGCTGGCGCGAACGCTGTTTTCCGCCATGACCGGCAAAGCGAAAGCCCCGCCGGGGCGGGGCTTTCGTGCAGTCGCGGTAGTGCCGGCCGCTGGCCGGCTCCCGCATGTTCCGATGTTGCCGGCCAGCGGCCGGCACTACCGGTAGGCGGCCTTACTTCTTCAGGCTGTCGCGGATCTCGCGCAGCAGCACCACTTCCTCGGCCGGTGCGGCCGGGGCGGCTTCCTGCTTGCGCGACAGGCGGTTGATCGTCTTGACCACCAGGAAGATGGCGAAGGCCACGATCACGAACTGGATCAGCGTATTGATGAAGTCGCCGTAGCCGATCACCACGGCCGGGATTTCCTTGCCGTCGGCACCGATGCTGGCCGGTGACAACGTCCACGCCAACTGCGAGAAATCCACCTTGCCGATCAGCATGCCCAGCGGCGGCATGATGATCTTCTCGACCAGTGCGGTCACGATCTTGCCGAAGGCCGCGCCGATCACCACGCCGACGGCGAGGTCGATGACGTTGCCGCGCATCGCGAATTCCTTGAACTCGGTGAGCATTCCCATTGTTGTTTTTCTCCGGTGGGGGAAGTGGACAGCGCGCAGGGTAGCGCAGGTGATGTCAGCCGGCGATCACGCCGTGGCGCTCGGCCACGTTTTCCAGGCGGGCACTGAAGCGGTCGCCGGGCTTCAGCGCGGCCACTCCGGACGGGGTGCCCATGAACACCAGGTCGCCGGCGCGCAGCTGCCACAGCTTGGACAGCTCGTGCAGGATCTCCGGCACGTTCCAGATCATCTGGTCCAGCAGCGCCTGTTGGCGCACTTCGCCGTTGACCTCCAGCGACAGGTTCAGCGCGGCCAGGTCGCCGACTTCCTCGGCGTGGACGATTTCACTGATCGGCGCGGAAGCATCGAAGCCCTTGGCCGCATCCCACGGGTGGCCCTTGTCCTTGGCGGCGGCCTGCAGGTCGCGGCGGGTCAGGTCCAGTCCAACGGCATAGCCGTAGACCAGCGCCTCGGCGTCGGCCATGGCCAGCTCGCCCACGGGCGCGTCACGGCCGATCGCCACCACCAGCTCCACTTCGTGGTGCAGGTTGGCGGTTGCCGGGGGATAGGGAATGGCATCGTCTTGGCCGACCACGATCGCATCGGCCGGCTTGCTGAAGAACATCGGACGGCCGCGATCGTCGGCCGCCGGCACTGCTGCGCCCATTTCGCGGGCATGGTCGGCGAAGTTGCGGCCGACGCAGTAGATACGGTGCACGGGGAAGCTGCCGCCACCGGCTACCGGCACACGCGGCAGGGCTACGGCAGGGATCACATCGGAGACATCGGACATGCGGGCATCCAGGAAGGGCGTGCCCGCAGTCTAGAACGCATGGCGCCCGCCGTCAGCGGGCGCGGAGGCCGTGGATCAACGCGAGGCCGGCAGCACCGGCTTGCGCACCACGCGGTACTCGCCTTCGACCACGGTCGGATCGACCGGACGGGCAACGCCCGGCTTGCGCGAGGCCAGCAGCTTCCACGCCAGGCCGACCAGGATCATCGCCGCACCGACGAACACGCCGATGAACACCATCGCCGCCAGGATCGCCAGGCCAAGCAGGCCCACGGCAACGCGCACCAGCGGGTGACGCGGCTTGCGCGGCGCGAACAGGGTGCGGAACTGGTTGAAGGCGGATGCGCGATTGAACATGGCGGCTCGATAGGCTGGGATCAGCGAAACCAGAGTATCGGGACGTGCCACTGTCATTGAGTGAAAAACTCGTTAAATATAGCCTGTGCTTATTACGAATCAATGACTTGTGTTCATGTTGCAGCCAGTCACCTGAGCGGGCGTGCGACAATGCGCGTTTACTGTCCGAGCCTTCGCCATGACTGCCGCCGCTGCCCTGATCGCCCTTGATGCCATTGCCGATGGCGCGTTTGCCGAGGTCGAAGCGGTGGTTGATGGCGATGCCGAATCGCTGGTGCTGTACCGCGACGGCGCGCAGGTGCGCGCGTTCCTGAACATCTGCCCGCACGCCGGCCGTCGCCTGGACTGGGCGCCGGGCCAGTTCCTGAAGAGCCGCGAAGGCCACCTGGTGTGCGCCGCCCACGGCGCTTCGTTCGCGCTGGACAGCGGCGACTGCATCGCCGGCCCCTGCAAGGGCGACCGCCTGCGCGCCGTGCCGGTGGATGTGCGCGACGGGCAGGTTTATCTGGCCTGAGGCCGGGCCAGGGGGCGGATCCGTTTTCCGCAGGAAAGCGGCTCTGACCCCATCAGGCCAGAAGCAGTCGAGATCCTATGTTCGTGGTCAAGCCTGCTGGAAGCAGGCTTGACCCAC
>NZ_JASJSQ010000102.1:0-17357 GCF_030236855.1 Stenotrophomonas maltophilia group sp. Smal13 | reverse complement strand
GTTCCGTTGATGTCCGCCTGCGGCCACATGCGTCCGATCAGCTCCTACGGACAAATGTCAGCCATGGGCTGAACAGCCGTTCTCGCGTCCGTGCGAGTGACCGATGTGATCGACGACGGATATACTTCGATTCACAATGCCGCTCGATGCGGCGACGGCATACCCGCTGGTGCTCGACGCCCCCGGGTTATGCTGGAGCGGCTCCCTTTTCTCAGGTTCGCACCCACTACCCAATCCATATTTATGGCCTCGAAAGCGCCCAAAAATTCGCAGCCATCCGCTGCTACAGCTCCCGCAACGGCACCGGCGGAGGGCGAACGCCGAGCGCTTCGTGGATACGTCGGCCAGTACGAGCGCGCGGGCGCTGCCATCTATGCCGCGCTTGAGCGCGACGAGCTGCTTTGGATTGGCGTCGCTGACCGCAACGCGGGCATTGCGGACGACCTGGTACTAGGATTCGATGGATTGGTGGTCGGTCACCAGTTCAAGACGTCCAAGTTCCCAGGCACTTTCACTGTTGAGACGCTGTTTACTGGTGCCAATGGTCTCTTGAAGCCCCTAGTTCAAGCTTGGCAGTGCCTGTCCAAGGACAACCCAGGAAGTCGCGTCGAGATTCACTTGGTCGTCAACGACTTTCCATCGGTTACCGACAAGCCAGGCGACGGCAGGCTACGGCACAGCGCTGCATTTCTCGAGGAGTTCCAACAGCATCCAAATCGGTCGCTGTCGGATTGGTCCGCGCGAGGATGGAGCCGACTGATCGACCACCTGCGCCGCGAAGCCGGCTTAAATGATGACGACTTCGAACAGTTCATGCACGCCCTGCGCGTGGTGTGCGGAGCTGCAGCGAACTTCATCCAGTCGCACAAGCTGAATGCGGAGCAGGCGAGACAGGCATGCGAGATTGCCAGCGTGCTGCCCAAGCTAGTCGCCGATGAACGCGACAAGGACAGGTGGACGCGTGACGAGCTGCTTCGTGAGCTTGGATGGCGCGATCCCGCCAAGACTTTGCTCATCCATCGGTTCCCGGTCGGCGCCTATGTCCAGCGCAATCGGGACACTGAGGTCAAGCTACTAGCAGCGCTTCATGCCTCCAATCACGGCTACGTCTCACTCATAGGACCACCTGGCTCCGGAAAATCCACTCTCCTGCAGGTTGCGCTGGCCACTGAAGCAAGTGTCCGGCTCGTCCGTTACTTGGCGTACGTGCCGGGCGCGGCTCAAGGCGTGGGTCGTGGGGAGGCCGACAACTTTCTGACCGACGTAGGTACGCAGCTGCGAAACAGCGGTTTAGTTGGACTTCGTCTTCGCGATGACTCGCTATCTGAGCGCCGCGAACAGTTCGGCGTCCTGCTATGGCAGGCTGGTGAGCGCTTCACTCGCGAAGGGATCCGTACAATCATCGTTGTCGACGGGCTAGACCATGTGCCACGCGAAGAACGGCCGACCAATTCGTTTCTGGGAGAGCTTCCTCTTCCCGCGGCAATCCCGAACGGGGTCGTGTTCGTGCTCGGCACGCAACGGTTGGATCTCGCTAATCTGAAGCCCGCCGTAAGAGCGCAAGCGGAGAAGAGCGAGCGACAGGTTCTCATGGGGCCTCTCGGTCGCGAGGAACTCACCTGGATGGCGGATGCGCTAGGCTTGCCTGCCGAGATTCCAAGATTGGATCTCAGCAATCTCACGCATGGCCACCCGCTGGCAACGCGCTACTTGATTCAGGCACTGCTGCACGCTGACGAAGCTAGTCGCAAGCACCTTCTTAGCGGCGGGATGCCGTTCGACGGCGATATTGAGACTGTATATTCAGCTGCTTGGCGCGAGATCGCAAACGATGTCGATGCCATGGATGTGCTGGGCTTCATCGCTCGGGCTGAGGCACCCATGGACCTGCGACTGCTGGCCACGATGGTCAAGGAGTCCTCGATTGAACGCGCCCTGGTCATTGCGCAGCACCTGCTCCGCAGTTCATCCCGGGGATGGAGCGTCTTCCACAACAGCTTTAGGCTATTCGTCATCGCTCAACCGCGAACCCGCCTCGGGAGCGTCGACGCTGAATACTCGCAGCGCGTATACCGCAACCTTGCCCAGTTGGCGAAGAGCGCGCCACCTGAATCGGCACAGTACTGGCTTGAGCTGCGCTACCGCGCCCGTGCTGGCGACGGTGCCGATGTACTGGCATTGGCGATGCCCGCTCGCTTCAGGCAGCAGCTGGCTGACGGGCGTTCTATCGCCGAGATTCACGCCGACATCCGCCTCGCCCTGCTGGCAGTGCGTGAAACGCACGACGCGACCGCCTTTACACGGCTGCTGCTGTGTCGTGACGAAGTGGATCGGCGCAAATCAGCCCTTGAGTACGCCAACCAACTCCCGCTGGCTATGCTGGCGGTGGGGAACATTGAAGCAGCCGTCTCCCTCGTGCAGGACTTCCCCAGCCAGGGCTACGAGGTCGTCGACGCCCTACTAGCGCGAGGCGACTTCGACCGCGCGAAGGAGCTGTTTGAAAGCCTCGAACCGCTATCGCAGCTCCATACGCCCAAGTTCAGAAACTACGGGCACCAGCACAACATCAAGGAATTCGAAAGATGGGCAATGCGCGCCGTCCACTTCCGAGACACCGAGCAGATCCAGATAGCGGTTGATCATCTCGCCGCAGAGGGTCTACGGGAGCCGGAAAAGGTGGATCCGCAATCTGCCGTCGCGCTGCGGCTGCATCTTAGGAGGGAAGCCGCAAAGGCGATGCTCGTTCAGAAGATTGGCTCCGATCCTCAAGAACTATGTAGCAAGCTCGGAGTAGCCAACGAAGATAAGCCGTCGGTGATGGTTCACGCAGGGCTTGCGGCCAGTCGACGTGGCGACGTTGGGCAAGCGCTTGCGCTGTTTGATAGTGCCGTCGCTCTTCCCGGGTTCGGGGAGGTACCAAACGGCTACCGTCGTCGGATGGCGCTGATCGCATTCGAAGCTGGCCGTCGTGACCTAGCCGAGGCCCTGTTCGACAAGCTGGTCGCACCGATGATCTCCATGTGCGACGACAAGACGGACCTGGCTGGGCTGGGCAATCTGGTCGGCGCAGTGATGCATCACGCGAGGCTTTGCACGCTGCTCAAGAGGCCACTGCCAAGCGTGACACCGTCGAAGCACACCTTCCTTCATCCACTCCAACAGCACGCTTCAACGATAGGTGTGCTTCTAGCTCGCGCTGCCGACGTCAACGGGTCCTTATCGGCAGGCGGCATCCAAGGCATAGCCCGCACGTCCCTTGGGTATGTCCTACGTCTCGCATCAGAAGGCGGCAGCGAGTCATACCGTATCCAGCAGTCTTTGAAAGCGATCCCCACGCTCGTGCAAGCGCTGCTGAGGCTCGGCGCCGAGCGCGGTGAGACTGAATATCGCGCGGTACTTCGGGAGGTTGACTCAGCCATCGCCTCATCGGCGTCGAAGGGAACTGCTTACCTGCGACGCAGATTGGCTGTCGATGCATATCGCATTGACGGTGATCGTGCGGCGGCGGCGGATCGGCTTAATGCCCTCGTGGCGGAGCTTAAAGAAAGTACACCAAGCGAGCAGATCGACGGGCTAGCGAATCTAGCCATCGCGTTGGCTGCGGTCGGGGAGTTAGAGCGGGCGAATCAGTTGCTGGCGACAGTTCCTGAGCAATGCCTTGGCTATGCCTTGGCCCCCAAGAAAGACCCGCAGTATGCGATCTGGCGAAACATTCTAGCTCTCGCGAACGCAGCTGACCCGGAAAGCCGTGTCAAGCGGGTCTCAGACCTGATGCGTCAGGTCGGTGGCATGACCAAAACGGAAGGGTCGTCGGCCGCGCATCGCCTTACGATGGCACTGATTAAGGAAGCGATGCAGGTTGGACCTCGCTTCGGCTTCGAGGTGTCAAAAACACTGGCGGATTGGCATCTAATCGGCTGGCCGAATCGTGTCGACCTGCTCATGACGGGGATGGTCAGGCGAAACCCTGAACTCGTCTTGGCATGCGCGACCGTCTGGTGCGGTCTGTGCCTGCCATTCTATATGGAACCGCACTACCGGGATCCGTCCCATGTTGGTGACTTCATCGACGCCTCCGCGGACGCAGCCGGCCCTGACCAGATTGAACCGCTCGCTCTGATGCTGGTTGGGGCGGTCGAGGTAGCCAGCAGAGCGCACGAGAGAATCGCGCTGCTCCAGCGCATTCACAAGGCTTCCGGAAAGCATGGACTCTCGTCGCCTGAGCTCGAAGCCGCCATCGCCCGGTGGACGCCAGAAGCGCCGGAGCCTCGACACTCATATACACCTAACAAGTACGCCTCGGAAGCTACTCTCGAGGATCTTGAACTCGCGTTTGAAGCAGATAGCGACGAGCTGAACCACAACGCCCCGGACCGTTTCGAAGATCTGGCAGACACAGCTCCGCTTCATCTGGCGCGAAGGGTCTTTGAGCGCTGGCAGGTATTGCAGGACAACGCACGCTGCCGCTTCCTGATGGTGGAGCGGTTTGCTGCGGCCGATGAGGTCGATTACGCCAAGAAGCTTATGCAAGGCTACGAGACAAGCAACGACCCCTGGAGCTCCTGGAGCCAGTGGATGGGTGGCGGCAGGTTCTTCTACTTTAAGGCGAAGAAGCTTCTGCACGGATCATCCACATGCCTTGCGGCCTTCGAGAACATAGTCGATTCAGTGACGACGGGCCAGGAGAATACCCAGGCACTGCTCACAGAGCTGGATTCGATACTGCCGGTCATCAGCTTGACGCCAGACTGGCCGGCTATCTGGTCGCTGCTTGAGGAGCAGATGACCTGCACTCGCGAGTTCCAGTTGGGGCGGCCCTTCCAGTCGAGCGAGCTACCACTCAGCGACACGGACCTTTTGGAGGATTTGCTGCACTTTGCCTATCGGCTTCCCATTGCAGAGGTTCAGCGGCACGCGCGCAATTGCGCGCTGAGCTTGGCAAGGCAAGCCGGACAGGGTCAATCTTTGTTCACATCTCTTATCCGGCGACTTATGGACGGTGAGTTGGACGCCCCCTTGCAGGCACTCGGAACGCTGCTCGCTGCCGACAGCGCGAACCTCGAGCCCGTATTGGGCCGCGCCGTAGCTGCAATGGTCAGTCACCGTGACATTGCGGTAGCCGAGTCAGCCACGCTCTTGTCGCATCGGTGGGGGCTGGCTGTCTCTTTGGACGCGACGCCACTGCCACTCTTCTATCTCCTCGAATTCAGTGACCTGCCAGAGAGCGACCAGGCATTCACGGACGAGAGAACTGGTGCAATGCGCGTCGAATCGCCGCTTGGCTGGACTCGTATGTTGCGCTCGACGGCACGTCACATTGCAAAGGCGGCAGACATCGAGGAGATGACAGTCCGCCGGCGCGCGGCGATGTTCATCCAGGATTGGGGTGGACTTGAGGCCTTCGGGCCCTCTGGTGTCAAAGAGCTTGAGGCTCAGCTTCGTGTCCTTGATATGCAGATCACTTACATGAAGCCACACGCCTACATTGCCATTGCTGCCCTTCGCCACGTCGCAGGGGAACTGCGCCTGGCCGGCAAGTTGGAGAGCCGGGACAGTCCGATGCTGTTGGAGAAATTGGGCTACCCCCTTCCGCCTCGGCCATTGATGCTCCCGCGAGTTCGTCCCGAGTGGATTCGAAGGCCGCTGATTGACCGAAGTGCCGGTTGGTCCGAGCGAGAGCAGAAGTGGATTGACGAGGTTGACGGCGATGTTGCCCCTTTCCTGGCGCACTGCGACGGCCAAGTCGTGGCCGAGGTGTCTCGCTTCCATATCCACAAGGCACGACTGTCAGAGCACCGCTTCTACCGCTTTAGAGCACCTTGGGCAGAGACTGATAGTGAAGACTTCGACGATTGTTACGCCAAGCTGCCCATCGCTGTTTGGCTAGGCCAGTACGTCCCACTCGACAATGATCTGGCACCAACGCTGGTAAGGCGAGTTGTCTGCTCCGTGGACATGGGCTTTGACACAGCGGCCAATCCGTTTGCATTATGCCCAAACTGGGTTGAGGGGCTTCGCTGGCGCGCTCATGACGAGACACCGAGCGTATTCTTCGATGCGAGCGGAACGGTGGTCGCAGAGCTTCACTGGTGGCGTGACGCCGGCCCGGTTGGAATCGATGCGGATTCTCTGTGGGGCGAGGGTTGCTACCTCGTTGTGACGCCGGCTGGCCTGGAGCAACTCACCGCCGCTTGTGGGAAAGAGTCCTTAGCCGTTAACGTGTTCGCAAGCAGGCATATAGAGCAGCCGAGTAATTGCGGGCAAACTCTCCTAAGAACGGCGAAGGGCGGATACTCGGTCTAAGGCCATCCATACTCCGCTTCGATCCTAGACGCTTAACTACAGGCTGTTATCGCTGACGACAGCCCTTCTGGCGTAAGAACTGGAAGGACCGCTATGCGAGCGCAGCCTGCACCCACGCTGCCACGCCGCCCCGCTACCCGTTGAGGTAGTCGGCCTGCATACGCCCACGGCCCAGCAGATCCGACTGGGCCATGTTGGGCGTCACAACCTGGAGCGGCTCACCTGGCGATGCCAGCTGGCCCCATATCGGCTGGACATCGAATTCACAATGAGCCAACAGGACCGAGTATCTATGCGGGGCGCAACACCAAGATGACTAGCCGGCTCCATCTCACCCATACGCATCATTCAAAGCGCTGTTCCCGTCGACTTTGATCTTGCGCCTCCCGCTGTCGCTCTCTTCTCACTGTGAGCTCGACCCGTTCAAGCCTTTCCGCCGCAAGATTTCTCACTTCAGCCAATGGATGCTCCAGCAGCTCAGCAAAAGCTTTGGCCCGAATTTCTATGATGTCAGCCAACGAGCTAGACCAACTCATGGGCTGGATTCCGGCAAACATCACATCGACGATGCATTGCTTGTCCACTGCGGCTTCCAGCAAGCCTTTGATGGACGCACTGAGGACAACGCGTTTGGGATGCTCTAGTGGTATATCGCTTGCCTCTACAGTTGAGTAGGCGCAAGTCGCTGCAGCAACGCGCACGATCCGATCTTGATCGCCACGACACCAGGCAACCAGTCGATCCACCGGTATACTACTGAGTGACGGCGACGTACCTCCGAACCTATACTTGAAAAGGTGATCAATCAAACGACGCTCCCTATCGTCGCCCGTGAAGATCTCTCCAAGGACAATCTCCGGGAAGTTGCGGAATAGCGTTGTGATGAGGACTTCGAAGTCAGAGCTACGAATTCTGAGATCATCCAACCCTTCGCAAAGCAACCTCACGATCTCTTTGACTTCCTGTTCTGGAGCCGACTCAGATAGGCACTGCTGGGCGATGCGCTTGGTCCCTCGGATGCGCTTCAGTTCAGTCTGTCCGCACTTCCCCGCGAGTAGACCGCGAATGGCGACGCGCCCTGCCGAAAGGAGATCTTCATTCGGCGCATAGTTTCCGCCTCTCCCCGCGAAGAATCGCATTTCCAGCACACTAAGCGTGGTGTAGAAGCCATCGTGCCGCTGGTTCAATATGGTGAATAGTTCCGTGAGCTCGCTGTCGGTAAGGGACTCGTGCATGCGGCCATAGGCAAGCTGACCAAACCGCCACGCTTCGAACTCTTCCCCTCGTGCCAACTCAATGAGCATATTGAACCCCCATGGGCCAATCTTGATGGCGCTGAGCAGGTAGATGAAAAACGCCCGCAACAATGGATGATCCAGCACGCGCTCCAGCATCACCATGGCCAAGCCGGGGTCGATATCGTGCGCAGCGCTGATATAGCCTCGAAGCATCTGTGGATTGAGCTCCGCAGGCACTTGCAGTTGCACCAGGCTCAAGAGACGCTCATAAGTAGCAAGTAGGTCGACGCTGCCTTGCGCCAGCCCAATGCCGAAAGGATGCAGTGCATCGAACTCGCCCGACCAAATCCCTGGACCCAATCGCTCTAAGCAACTTAGCTCTGCTGCGGCCATCTCACCAAGAGAGATGATCTTCTCTTGGATCATCTCGTCACTGAAGGTTACTTGCTCCCCCCTACTCTCGATGTGATCCCAAGTATTGGACAGCACATAGGCCTCGATCTCCGAATAGAGGTCGGATGGTGCCGCAACGCGCGAAAGTGACTCCAGCCGAGCCAGTAGGTCGGGATGAGCTGAGTCGCCATCGAAGCCAAGCGTCTTCTTTACCGAGACCCACATCTGCGGCCACTCCCCCTTCGAAGCATGATTTCTGACTATCTCCTCGAGATCATCAAAACAGCCCGCAAACGTCCATAGTTCCCGAAAATGACCTGCCAGGAGTGAGCGCGCCCATTCGCGAAGAGTCAAGTCATCGCATGTAAGCGCCGGTCGCAGCAAGTTCAAGAAGCCGACATACCACTCGAGCTCTTCGGCACGCGTTCGCGGCTGCCAGCCAGCATCACGTCTACGTGCACCGAAGTCGAACGCCGAGAAAGACGTCCAGTGCGTCGCTTCGAACGCAGCATGGAACAGCTCGGCTGCGATCTCGCGATGCCTCTCGGTGCCCGACTCGAGTAGCTTGCTGACAAACGCGCACCGCCGTTCTGGTCGCGCCAGCGTACCTGACAGGTGCAACGAGAACAGATGCCGCATCTGTCCAACTATGCTGTCCCTGTTCTCACCTGACTTCTCGGCCTCGGAGAACTTCAGCATGACCGTCGCAGCACGATCAAACTTATCCTCGTCGTAAGCTAGCTGGTGCAGCAGGCGCACGAACAACCTGAAGTTTCGGTTCTCGCGCGAGGCAAAGCCTGGCTTGGTTGCGGCGTTCTCGATCAGCTGCAGCACGGTCTCCGGGAATACCGGCGCTATGTATAGCAATGCAGACAGCGTGCCTTCGTTACACGATCCAATATCATGCAGCGGTCCGCCGGGGCTCACCCAACTATTTGCCATCCGAACCGCAGGCCCGAAATCGTGCAGGTATCCCAGTCGATGCGCACATGAGACGAAAAGTCGGAGGTTCTCTGGCTTTAGCAGCTCGGCATTGATTGCGTCGACAGGGATGTTCTCCAGCGCACGCTTCGCCAAACGATTGGCAAGTGCATGAGGAAGAACTGCTCTCCACTCACCACGACTCTGCGCGAGCTGACGACGCATCAACTCAGCCTGAGCCCGATGCAGACCACGACGATCGAGGCCAACGACGGCACTTAGGACGCCAAGCTCATCATTGAACTCGGACGAGGAAACATTGAAGGAATAGACGAGCGATAGCGCTTCAGCGCATTCCAGAAGTTCATTGGACGCTCCTTTTCGTTGACTGAACAACCTATGGAAAAGGTCCTCGTCGGAGAAGTTTGTCAACGTCTCATCTGCATCTACCCGGCTGGCCAGCGCGATCGCGATGCGCGAATTGCCCCCGGAAAATTCGGCGATTTTGCCAGCGTTCAACTTCCCGATGTCTGGGTGCCGCCGCTGGATCAGCATCGAGACCGTCTCCTCGCTGCACGGCTCGAGGTGGATCACTTCGGTTTCCTCAGGACGATCGTCCGAGATGTCGTACTCGATTGTCAGAAGGCTGAGCATCGCGCTACTTGCGGAGACCTGCTTCTGCAACTGCCGATGCACGTCTGGCGGGCAGTTGTCCAGCACCAATTGAACCGCATGATCGTTAGCCACGATGTATGAAACTAGCTCGGATGCCGTCGGTGTCAAGTTCTCACCCAGGTCGGCGTAGATTGCGCTAGCTGGTGACAAGGCCTCCTCACCAACGTTCGCCTCAAACAGGGCCTGCGCGAATCGCGTCTTCCCCACTCCGGAGAGGCCGGTGATGCGAACCGCACTACCGCGGCGGCGCAACCGTTCTCGAGCTAGATGTATGCCCTCAGAAACAGGCATGGGAGTCTTTGCGCTCGAGTTCGCGTCAATCACGCAGGGGTGGTCATCAACAAGGAATGCGTCGTTCTGGGCTGGGGGAGTAGCTGCCCACCTCCCGAAAGGCCTCCAGCCGGACAAGGGGCGGCCGAGGCGCGCACGAACCCACAGCGCAACGCTTGGATGCCGCCGTAGCCAAGTCGCCAATCGATCTCGACCATAAAAGTCAACGCGCAGAGACGCTTTTCCAGGAAGGATCCCCGCGACCGCCTCCATCGCCCGCACTCGACTCGCCAACATGCTGTCTGAACAATCGTCCTTGCCACTAACGATAATGTAGGCACCATTCCGATCGGCAAGATCTGCAAGTACGAGCTTTGGGGTGCCACCCTCCAACATCTCGTCCCTGCATGCCGCCGCACCCATAGCACGCTTCTTGACCTGGAAACCGCAGATCCCACGAGGAACAAAGCCGTCGTTGGACGGCAAGTCCATAGCCTCAATACGGACATCCAAACCGCCATCAGGTGCCTCCTGCGCACCTCCCCACATAACGCTCTTCGGCCGACGCCCCTGCTGGATTACCTCCGCTTCGCAAAGACGGGCAACCAATTCACGCAGATCGCCAGCACTGAGCGCCGTGATATCTACAGCATCAAGTTCAAAAAATCTCATGATTCCCTTCCCGCAATGATCGGGGCACGCGCATCAAGGCATTAAAGACGGCGCAAAGCAATTTGTCGCCTAGGTCAGACTGCCCAGAATTCTAGGAGCCTGGAAACTGTGGAAGGAGAACCTCCTGCTCCAGCGTCCCCGGATGCGTTTCCACATGAATGGCCAAGTCATTCCACCCGATGGATCGACAAGTTCGAGACATTGCGCTAGACACCGATTCAGCCGTTGGCTTGAGAGCGTAACCGAGACCAATGAGCTCCCTGGGATCCATCAACCACGGCTTCAGGGTGAACCCCGCCTCGGCGGCAGATCCTGCGATGACGGCGCCAATCCTCATCCCGCCCTCATCCAAGTCGCCGAAATGGAACGCCTGAGTTGTCTGGCGAGGAAGTGATTTCAAGATCAGCATGTAGACCTGTCTCCAGGATGGGGACGGCATACCACCGGTATAGAGCAGTACGAGGCCGACCTGATCAGATGCAGCCTCAGCAAACTCATGGAATGTCTGTCGATTCTCAATGGTAAGAACACGCCAGCTCGGCACGGCTGGATTCGGCACGAATCCAGCGATGTGGGCAGGAGCGAAGCCGAGATATGGATGAACCACTCCCACCACCGTAGTCGACGTAACAACCGTAAGCGGACCTGAGATCAGTACGGGCAATGGTTCCTTGTGCAGGCCTATGGCCGAGAAGACCTCGCTACTATCAAGTCCAGATGGTGCAATAGAGTTGAACCAAAGCAAATCGATCCATTTCACGATGCCCTCCACTCGCTTGCTGTCACCAAACATCATGGCCGAAACCCGGCGCAACAGTTCGTCCCTGACGACACCTCGCCTTGCTGAAATGAGTCTGATTGCATCCAGTATTTGCGCTACAGAAGCATCGGTAGCCTCTTGCCCGCGAACCTTATGGCCCAGCGACCAGCGCTCAATGACCTCGGTCAGTACGGGGAAAAGGCCGGTGTGAGTGTCCAGCATGGAACGGGCCTCTGATACGGAATCACGACGAAGTCGTGCGCCCAAGAAGTTCGCCAGCTTTGCGAGGTTCAGTACGGCAACGCCCGCAACATCTAGAGGCGGCTGCACCATCACCTTGGCCTTGATTTCGATGGCTCCAGAGCGCTCAGCCAGTTCAAGTTCGGAACGAAACGCTCTTGCATCCTCGATGCTGCGCAGGCTGAAGAACTCTGGGCATGATGACTCTGTCAGCCTGAGAGCTATTCGCTCATCCTTGCCACGACTCACTGCTTTCTGGGAGCGATTGAAAATTGACGTCAGGAAGGCCCGGGCTATAGTCATGCAACGACCCCTTCCCCATGGGGCATTCGACTTGCTTCAACACGCTTGAGCTCTTCCTCGAGAAGCTCGGGATGCTTGCGCCAGTTGTCGGAATCCAGAATTACATGACCATCGTCATCAATGCGGACGTGTTTGATGGAGATAAGATCGTCGTCACGGTACATCTCGATGTAGGTATCCACCGATTCGTTGATCTTACCCAAGGCATCGTCCGGTGCCGCGACGATGGGCTGAAGGCCCAATGCCTTCAGGTACTCAAAGACGGCACGGGTATTCACTGAGTCAATCTTGTCACCCAACTCATCGAAAATTATCAGCGACATGCCGCCTTGATCACCGCGCAACTTTCCCAATGCGCGCGCCATCGACGCTGCAGCAACGATGAAAAGAGGCGCGCGGTGCTCGCCCCCGGAACCCTTGTCCATGCGCTTTGAGAAGTCGGTCACCGTCACACCATTGCTGCGAACGTCAATCTCGAAGTTGAAGAAATTGCGATAGTCCTCCAGAAGCCTGTTGGCCTCTGCATCCTTTCCCTCAAGCATCGCCCTGAACTCAGGAGGAGCATCCACCTGGCCAGAGAAGATATCCCCCTCCAGTCCCGCACCAGCCACCTTCAGTATGAATTTGTACAGCGACTCATGATCCTTATTGAGATTGGTGACGAAGTGATACTTCTCGTTGTTCGAGAATGGCGGCAAGCGCTCCATCGTACTGTTCAGCTCATTGAGCGTGCTGCGCATGCTGGCGAAGTGGTCGCTCAGGCGGGCGGCGATCTGCACCTTGAACGTTTGCTCTGCCGCTTCTGCAGCTTCCGCGGAAAGCACTTGGTAGTGATGGAGCTCGGATTCCTCTAGCCGTTGCTTCTCCTGAGCCATTGTCTCGCACATGGCGCCCAGGTCGCCCACCGCGATATCCATCTGAGGATCGAATTGGTTTGCGTACGTGGACATGTCACTTGCCAACGCCTGCACTTGGGAAGACAGCTGATTGCCACTTCTAACCGTAGCGTCACTGATCTTCGCCACAATCGTATGCAGCGATAGGCCGGAACCATCAAACTCATCGCGTTTTGTTTCGAACCACTCATCACCCACGTATTCATTGCGGCGACTGAGAGCCGCCTTTGAGCAGATTCCGTTGGTTCTATCCGCAAGCTCGTCTAGCCGTCTCTGTGCTTGCCGGAAAGCCTCACCATGAGTTCCGACGTCTCTGCTGCTTTCTTCCAGCTTCGACTGTGCTGCCAAGGCAGCTCGCCTTGCCTCTGTGATGAGCAGCTGACGAGCAAGGAGATCAGGTGCGCTTGCGATCTCTTGCATCGCCGCCTTTGCATCAAGCGCGGATTGCTCCTGAATGTGCGAGTTCAGCCATCTTTCAATGTCCTGGATACGTCCTTCAAGTCCCACCAACTTCTCAAGGGCTTCAACCAACTGGCGCGACCGGTTCGCCTCCTGCTCGCACTCGGCTGCGTTCTGCCCCAACGTGCTGCGCTGCTGCCGAAGCACCGCCAGGCGATGGCTGGCATCTTGGCGTCCCAGCACCAGTTCCGTTGCAGACAAGGGGCGTCGACGGCCGAAATCAGCACGTCCAGCCTGCTCGCCAGTACGGGTGAAGCCCTCAGGGCTATCCGTAGTGACGCGCTCCAATCGCTCCAGCCGGCCGAGTCGAAGACGGATATAGTCCACCGCCACTTGATTGTCACCCGCGATCAGATGCGCGAGACCCATTGGCGGAACTACACCCATATCCGCCTTCGACTTCACCGGGTTCACCAACAGTACTGAATCCGGCTTTGTATCCCACGGAATCTTGTTGAAAACGGACAAGGCATCCTCAAATTTGCCGCTACGGACAACCAGGGCAGTGCGCGAACGACCAAGGAATCCCTCGATTACGGGTGCCCAGTCAGCATCTGTGACCGTGACCAAATCGCAGACGGGCGTGCACAGAAGTCCTTTATCTCCAAGTATGTTCACAACTGCTTGGACGGCCGGCGGGAGTTCCGCTTTGCCTTCTTGGATGCGTTTGATCTGCTCGTTAGCGATCCTAAGCTCATTTCCGAGCTTGGACAGCCTCTGCTCGTCATGGTCTAGCTGACGCCTTGCCGACTGGATGATCGGAGCAACCCGCATGCTGGACTCGCGCAATGCTGCCGAGGCCTGCGAAACGTCAAGCACAAGCGCATCGGATACGGATGTGCTGGAAACCGCGTCAAGAAGCTCAACCCAAGGCATCGCCAGATGCTGCCAGCCTCCGAGATCGGGTTTCACGCGGTTGGCCTTCTCGAAGCCCGCCACCACCTCGCGAAGGGCCTGGGCCACATTGGTTTTGATAGGTCTAAGTGATCTCTCTCGTTCGCTGGCCAGGTCACGGGCGGCACTGATCGCCGGATCTGCTGCTGATTGAAGCTCTAGTTCGATGTGCACGCCGTTGAGTCGATCATGCTCTGCCTTGGCGCTGTCGACTGCGTTCTGCGCTGCCTGATGCCTGTCCCGCGCTTCATGCAGCGTAGTTTGTGCCGCATCAACAGCATCCATGTGTTGTTCACGCTCATAGTCATCCAACAGCGCCCTATAGGTCGCTGCGTGCATCCGAGTCTGAGTAGCCTTATGACCGGCTGCGATCAAGCTTTTGACGTACTCAAGCCTGTCCAGTGTTTCCAGAACCTTGGCTTGAAGCGAGCGCAGATTGTCGAGCTGGGAGCGGAAGTTCTTGAGCTCGATAGGATGGGCATCGACAATGTAATTTCGAACAAAGCTGCTGGTGTCAGGAACTTTCTGCAGATTAAGCGCATTCTTCATCGCTCGCCGAAAAGCTCTCGGGTCGATGCTGCCCCCTCCTTTGGGGCGCAAGGCGAACAACATTGCTTCAACCTGCTTCTCCGCCGACGGAGGCACTGCGAGCCTACCATTCACGCGACTGACTGCGTCCTCCATCAGCTTATTGAACGTTCCCCAGGCCAACGGCAAAAGTTCCGCCTCGGCGTTCGCTTCAAGATGATCATCTAACGCGAGCGCAACCCCTTGGACCACATAGCGCCCGTAGACGTGCAGCTTTGGGTCGCCCACTGATGCGCCCAGGGCCAGGCCAACCGAAACCGGCGGCAATTCGCCCTCAGTGTCGCGAAACACCATGGTCAAATAGGACGTCGCATTCTCACGAATATGCTCGTCACCGCGATAGTAACCGAGGCAGTATTCGCGCACTGAACGCCCCCGAGTGCCTGATACGCCCCCTGACTGCGCATTGAGATCGATTTGATTCTGATCCCCTCCGTACAAGACGATCTGCATCGCATCCAGAATCGCAGATTTTCCCGATCCGTTAGGCGCCACAATGCCCGTTGCAGGACTAAAGCTCAGGGTTTCGGCACGGAATAGGAAAAACTGTACCAGGTGAAATTTCTCAAGCAGATACATTGCCATCCTCCGTGACTTCATTCATTGCGTCGAAAGTAGCTGCATCCCCCTCACCTGCCACTTCCTTGCGGAAGGATTCCAGATGGCTCAAGTATTCCTTCCGCAGCAGATCTCCGATCGCGGGATGGATGCGAACCTTCGCGAGCTGATTCCGTACATCGTCCCTGTCCTCAAAGGCAGCAATCCCCCAGCGCTTGAACTTGGCCATCAAAGAGCGGAAGTCCCCAGGCGAGGGAAAGTCCCTGCCCGTTTCCTTCTCGTAGTGCTCTTGCAAGTCAGGCAAATCGACGAAAGTTTCGCCATTTGGCTCTTCGCGCCCCTCGAAACGGACGCGATGATGAACGCCGGCGAGCACCAACAGCAGCAGGGTTTCGTCCTTGCTGGCTCGCTGTTGGGTCAGTACGTGCACGGGCCGCGCCACGATGTACTGGTAGTTGGTGTCGTGCAACAGCTCGATGCCGAGGGGACGAACTACCTGCTCAAAGTCATTGATATTTCGGCTGACAATGCCGTAATCCTTCCGGGTCGCCCGGTCCGAGGCGGACAAGACCTGGTGGGTTACTAGCCGATAGGCCGCCTGCTCGTAGTCCTGCTCCTCGTACATAGTGTCGCGGCTAAGCGCCTTTTCCCAGTGGCGTGCCATGTCATTTCACCTTGGTGATGTAGAAGTCCGGCATGTCCAAATACGGCCCGGCAATTCGTTCATCACCGGCGCTTTGGAAGCGATATCCAGGTAGTCGCTTTGAAATTCCTTCATGGTGCTTCTTTCCGAGGCCTGTCATTGCTTCCTGTGCGTAGGTGGACAGCGTCTGCACCATTCGAAATTGCTTGATACCGGTGATGGGAAGCTGAGACGCCCGGATCTGCCTGCCTCCTCCCATGACACCCTGCAAGTACACCCTCACCTCTGTTGGCATGGCGGTACGCGCATCACGCGCACGCCTGTGCAGGTTCATCCGCGCCTCCTGCTCGGCTGTCATCTGCCGGGGAGAATCGGCGGTCCTGGGAATGGGCGGACGGGCGATGCGTGGTTGAAACAGGAGTTCACCGGAAAGCAATGCTCCGGGCCCAACGGGCATGGAGGCGTCGAAGTTCTCCGCAGCATTGACTCCGGCGATAGCCTTTTTGATCCGTCTCTCGAGCTGGCCCGGCGCGCGAAGCTGGTACTCGATCATGGCCAGCATGCGACGCTCGATATGGCGCTGATCCTGGCCCAAGCGATCGAAGTAGTCTTGCAGACGATAGACATTGCTCAATCGCCTGACCGCCTTCTCATAGACAGCCTCAGCCGTGCCTTTATCACCTTTGTAGCGTCGCTCGGCCAACCACACGATGATCCGTTCCCGATGATCCCCGTAATGGATTTCCTGAGTTAGGCTCAGCACCTGCGCCTTTCGTGCGAGGGGGTGATCGGCGCCAGCCAAGTCCGCATAGTCAGCCATGACGTGCTTGGAAATGTAGTCTTCAAACAACCGACGGATAGCCGCCCCGGGGGTCGCGGACTTGAATATCTCGCGCTGTAGGGTACGCACGTTCAGACTCATGGCGGCAATCCCGGACAGAAGCGCATGGGCGCTGTCGCCGGCGTTTACGAAGTCGTCGCCGTAGACATTGCTTGCAGGATCAAGCACCCGACGTAATGTGTCTTCAATGGAACGCATCTTCGCGCCGACCATCGCCGGCGTGTCTTCTGTGAAGACCTGCAAGGTGGCAAGGAAACGGCTTACCACAGCAGTCATGGACAGAGTGCGCGTGAGTCCCACCTGCTCTTCTTCGAACCAGCCATTCTCCGTGAGATGGCTCAAGTACATGTTGGCGCGAATGTTGAGCGGAGTGAGCTGGCCTACCCCCTCTTCTGCCTGCCAAGCGTCATCGTGTTCGAGGTAGTTCTCGATGAACTGCGTCAACTGCCGCCGTTCCCAGCCGGTCGCCGGGGGAACCTCAGCCTCTGGCCCGAAGAATTCTTCGTACAGACCCAAGAGCAGCCGCCAGTAGTTCTCCCGATTTGCCGAGGCCAATGGGCGAAAGAGTTGCGATGGCAGTACCTCAAACAGAGAGCTGGACACTGTGCAACTCCACAGAAGTTGGGCTGTCTACTTCACATTAGCATAAACGCTAACATATCATAAACGCTAACTTAGCATCAATGCTAAGCTGCGTGTCATC
>NZ_JASJSQ010000101.1:0-17440 GCF_030236855.1 Stenotrophomonas maltophilia group sp. Smal13 | reverse complement strand
CGGCGGGGACGCTATTGTCCCCGATTCAGGCCCCCTCGCCCACCGCCACGGCTTGGGTAATTCCCCACCTGGTAGTGCCGGCCGCTGGCCGGCAACCTCATGACGTCGGAACGTTCCCGTATCTGCCGGCCAGCGGCCGGCACTACCGGGGCTACTCTTCCTCTTCCGGCACATCCTGCGGGTTCAGCGTCTTGCTCTCGCGCTTGGGCGCGGTGAACGGCGTCGGCGTCGGTACACCCTGCGGGCTGTTGCCGTAGATCATCCGGGCGCCGGCATTCAAACCACCACCGGCAATTTCCAGCTCAAAGCGCTCGGCATCGCGACGGCGGATCTGCTCTGCAATCTCCACCGCGTCATCCTCATCCGCACCCAGCTCCACCAGCGCAGCCTGGCCGAACAGCACCGCCGATTCAAACGTCTCGCGGATCTGGAAATCGACACCGGCATGGATCAACCGCAGCGAATGCTCGCGATCGAACGAGCGCACCATCAGCTTGGCCTGCGGGAACTCATGCGCCACCAGTTCAACGATGCGATCAGCCGCTTCGGCCTTGTCCACGCACACCGCAATCGCACGTGCGGTGGCCGCACCCGAGGCATGCAGCACATCCAGTCGCGTGCCATCGCCGTAATAGATCTTGAAACCGAACCGCGCGGCGCTCTGGATCATCTCCACATCGTTGTCGATGATGGTCACGTCCACGTCGCGCGCCAGCAGCGACTGGCTGGCAACCTGGCCGAAGCGGCCGAAGCCGATCAGCAGCACGCTGCCGGACAGGCCATCGGCCTCGTCCACGCCGTCCATGTTCACCGTCGGCTTCGGCGCGATGCGCTTGTAGACCAGCACCACCAGCGGGGTCAGCGCCATCGACAGCACCACCACGGCGGTGAAGTTGGCATTGATCTCCAGGTCGATCACGCCGGCCGATGCGGCCGCGGAGAACAGCACGAAGGCGAACTCGCCGCCCTGCGCCATCAGCACGCCACGGTCCAGCGCCTGCGCGTGGTCGCTGCCCATGATGCGCGCCACCACGTAGATGCACAGCGCCTTGGCCGCCATCAACGCCAGCACCAGGCCGAGGATCAGCTGCCAGTTGCCAGCCACCACGCCCAGGTCCAGCGCCATGCCCACGCTGAGGAAGAACAGGCCGAGCAGGATGCCGCGGAACGGTTCGATGTCCGCCTCGATCTGGTGGCGGAAGGTCGACTCGCTCAGCAGCACGCCGGCCAGGAACGCGCCCATCGCCATCGACAGACCGGACAGCTGCATCAGCAGCGCCGCACCCAGCACCACCAGCAGCGCGGCGGCGGTCATCACCTCACGTGCCTTCGATTCGGCCAGCACGCGGAACAACGGATTGAGCAGGAAGCGGCCGACCAGCACCAGGCCGACGATGGCGCCCACGCCGATCGCCACCGACAGCCAGCGCGAGCCTTCGCCGTCGGCACTGCCCGCGCTCGGGCCCATCCAGGCCACCAGCGCCAGCAACGGCACGATCAGCAGGTCTTCGAACAGCAGGATGGAGACGATCTTCTGCCCCGATGGCAGCGCGATGTCACCGCGCTCGGCCAGCAGCTGCATCACCACCGCAGTGGAGGTCAGCACGAAGCCGGTGGCGCCGATGAAGGCCACCTGCCACGGCAGGCCGAACAGTTTGGCGATGCTGGTCAGCACCAGCGCGCAGGTGACGATCTGCAGCGTGCCCAGCCCGAAAATTTCCTTGCGCAGGCTCCACAGGTGCGAGGGCCGCATCTCCAGGCCGATCACGAACAGGAACATCACCACGCCCAGCTCGGCGGTATGCAGGATGGCCTGCGGGTCGGAGAACCAGCCCAGCCCGAACGGTCCGATCGCCAGGCCGGCAGCGAAGTAGCCCAGCACCGAGCCCAGGCCGGCCCGGCGGAACAAAGGCACCATCACCACCGCCGCGCCCAACAGGGCCACGACCTTGACCAGCTCGCTGGTCGCTGCTTCTACCGCCATGCGGTGTTTTCCCCAAGATCCAGAATCGGCTTCAACAATAGAGCAATGCCGATGACGGCAATAGCACGCATGTTGCGCCGGATTGTCTTGGAGGTGGAACGATGCTGGGAGCGACCCCCAGCATCATCCCGAAACCCGATACATCCATCCACGCATGGCGTGGATGAATCCCCGGACGGGTTCACCCACCCCGGCAAAACGCGGCGTAATCGATATACCCCGGGAACGGCACGCCCGGTGCACACACCGGGCACTGCGGGTCCGGCCGGATGCCGGATTCCGAAACCATGCATGCGCATCGGCGGGCGCCAACCATGCACCCGCTTCGGTAGGTGCCAACCTTGGTTGGCACAAGAGCGCCGACCAAGGTCGGCATCTACCAACGCATTCCCCGGCCAGCCTCACCCGCCCCGGCAAAACGCGGCGTAATCGATATACCCCGGGAACGGCACGCCCGGCGCACACACCGGGCAATGCGGGTCCGGCCGGATGCCGGTCTCGCGGAAGCGCATGCCCAGCGCATCAAAGCGCAGCAGGCGCCCCACCAGCGGCTCGCCGATACCCAGCAGCAGCTTCAGCACCTCGGTGGCCTGCAGCACCCCAGCCAGGCCGGGCAGCACGCCCAGCACACCGGCCTCGGAGCAGTTCGGCGCGAACTCCGGCGGCGGTGGCTCGGGGAACAGGCAGCGGTAGCACGGCGCCACGCCACGCTGGCGGCCGGCGTCAAACACGCTCACCTGACCGTCGAAGCGCTCGATGGCGGCATACACCAGTGGCTTGGCGTGCTTGATGCAGGCGTCGTTGAGCAGGTAGCGCAGCGGGAAGTTGTCCGACCCATCCAGCACCACATCCACGCCGGCCAGCAGCGCATCCACGTTCTCGGACGTGACCCGCTCCGGCACCGCCTCCACCTCGATCGACGGGTTCAGCGCCAGCAGCCGCTCGCGCGCGGAATCAACCTTGAGCTGGCCGACACTGGCTTCGGTATGCACGATCTGCCGGTGCAGGTTGCTGCGCTCCACGCGGTCGTGGTCGGCGAAGCGCAGGTGCCCTACGCCGGCCGCAGCCAGATAAAAGCCAGCCGGTGCGCCCAGGCCACCTGCACCCAGCACCAGCACGCGCGATTGCTGCAGACGCCGCTGGCCGGCCTCGCCCACCTGCGGCAGCAGCAGGTGGCGCGAATAGCGATCAAAGAAGTCGCGGTCGGCAGCACTGCTCAGCGGCTGCACCAGCGGCAGCGACTGCTCGCGCCAGGCCACGGTACCGCCTGTCACGGAAGCCACGTTCGAGTAACCCGCCGCGATCAGCACCTGGGCCGCATCGGCCGAGCGCTTGCCGCTCTGGCAGATCAGCAGGATTTCCTGGTCGTGCCGCGGCAGATGCGCGGCCAGGTCGGCCTGCAGCTCGCCCTTGGCCACGCCGCGCGCGCCCTCGGCCATTCCGCCGGCCCGTTCGTGCGCCTCGCGCACATCGATCAGCACCGCGCCATGGGCCAGGCGCTCGCGTGCCTGCGCGGGGGAAATCTCTTGGATGCTCATGGCCGCATTATCACGCAGGCCGCTCTGCCTTGCCTTGACCAATGCCCGGCGCTACCCGGACTACCCGCGCCCACCGTGCTGTTCCTGAAGAAGACCGATCAGCGCTTTCAGCCCGGGCGGCACATGCCGATGGCCCGGGTAGTACAGCGAAAGCCCGGGAAACTCGGGGCACCAGTCTTCAAGCAAACGAAGCAGGCGACCATCGCCCAATGGCTCCAGTGCCAGATGCTCGGGAACGAAGGCAATGCCGATACCTTCAATGGCCGCGTCGACCATCAACGGCTGGTCCGTCAGCGTGATCGGCCCGGAGACGTTCACCCGCTCCGTGGCGCCCTGATGCTCGAACTCCCAGCGGTAGATCGCCCCACTTTCGAAGCGGAAACGGATGCAGTCGTGCTGATGCAGATCCAGCGGCCGCAGCGGTCGGCCACGCGCCTGCAGGTACGCCGGCGAGGCAACCGCCGCGAACCGCATGGGCGCGGTCACTGCAATCGCGACCATGTCCTGGGGCACGGCTTCGGTCAGGCGGATACCCGCATCGAAACCCTCCGAAACGATATCGCCCAACCGGCCGTCACTGACGATATCCAGGTGGACCTGCGGGTACTGGCGCAGGAACCGCGCGAGCACGGGCTTCAGCACGAGCCGTATGGCGCCTTCACTGGCGTTGATGCGGACCGTACCGCGCGGCGTGCCGGCCTCAGTATCCACCGACTGCAGGGCCTCTTCGATCGAGGCCATGGCCGGACGCAGTTTTTCCGCCAGTCGCTCCCCGGCGTCGGTCAGCGAGACGCTGCGCGTGGTGCGATTGAACAGGCGCGCACCCAGCCGCTGCTCGAGCGCCTTGATCGCATGACTGATCGCCGACGGCGTGATGTTCAACTCCGCCGCCGCGCTGCGGAAGCTCCGATGCGCTGCCACCGCCAGGAACGCAGTGAAGGCGGCCAGATCACCTCCGCCGGATTGTTGAATACGACTCACCATATCGTGAAATATTGAAGCGATTGTCTTGATAGTAAACCGATTCTACGCTCCGGGGTGTCCGCGGGCACACGCCCTCGGCGCTCACCCACCGGGACAGGATCAAGACGATGAAAACGATGAAAGCGGTTGTGATGACCGGGCCGAATGCGCCGTGGCAGGTACAGGACGTGCCGATGCCCGTGATCGAACCGGGCCAGGTGCTGGTCAAGGTCCACGCATCAGGCATGTGCTACACGGACGTGTGGGCAACCCAGGGCTATGGCGGCGACATCTACCCGCAGACACCAGGGCATGAAGTGGTCGGCGAGGTCGTGGAAGTGGGCGCGGGCGTGCACACGCGCCGGGTGGGCGATCGCGTGGGCACCTCATGGGTCCAATCCGCATGCGGCCGATGCCCCTACTGCCGCGAGAGCCGCCCCTTGTCCGGGCAAACCGCGATGAACTGCGATGCACCCCGCACCACCGGCTTCGCCGCGCAGGGTGGACACGCACAGTACATCGCCATCTCCGCCGAAGGCACGGTACTGCTGCCTGACAGCCTCTCCTACGTGGACGCGGCGCCGATGATGTGTGCCGGTTACACCACCTGGAGCGGGCTGCGCGATGCGGCGCCCCAGCCACGGGAGAAGATCGCGGTACTGGGTATCGGTGGACTGGGCCACGTCGCCCTGCAGCTGTCCAAGGCCTGCGGCTTCGAGACCATCGCCATCACCCATTCCGCAGACAAGCATGCGCTCGCCCAGCAGCTGGGCGCTGACCAGGTCGTGGCCAACGGCAAGGAGCTGAAGGCCATCGGTGGCGCCGACGTACTGCTGGTGACCACCAATGAATTCAGCTCGGCCGAAGAAGCGATGACCGGCCTGCGTGTCGACGGGCGCGTTGTGCTGTGCGGCCTGGACTTCAGCCAGCCCTTCTCGATCTCGTCCGAAGGCGTGCCGTTCCACATGATGCGCCAGCGCGTGATCGGCGCCACCCATGGTGGCCAGCACTACCTCAGCGAAGTGCTGCAGCTTGCCGCCGCCGGCAAGGTGAAGCCGATGGTCGAGACCTTTGACCTGGACCGCGCGACCGAGGCGTATGACCGCCTGTCGTCGGGAAGGATGAGGTTCCGTGGCGTGCTGTTGCCGTGGGGCCACGCCTGAGCAAGGCGACCGCCCATGCACCACAACGAAAAAGGCGGCCCTCAGGCCGCCTTCTTCTGCATCACTTGCCCTTGACGTGCTTCATCAAGCGCCGCTTGGCCTTGACCTGCCGCTCGGTGAGGACGTTCTTCTTGCCCTCGTACGGGTTGGTACCCTCGCGGAAGATGAAGCTCACCGGCGTGCCGATCAGCTTGAAGCGCTTGCGGAAGAAGTTCTCCAGGTAGCGCTTGTACGACTCCTGCAGCTCCTTCAGGCGCGTGCCGTGCACGATGAAGGTCGGCGGGTTTGCGCCGGCCGGGTGCACGTAACGCAGCTTGGAGACATGGCCGCGGATGGTCGGCGGCGGGTTGGTCTCGTAGGCCACTTCCAGCGCCTTGTTCACTTCGCTGGTGGTGAAGGTCTTGTTCGCCGATTCGTGCGCGCGGTGCACCGCACGGAACAGCTCACGCAGGCCCGAGCCATGCTTGGCCGAGATGCGCACGGACTCGGCCCACGGCACGAAGCCCAGCTTCAGCGACAGCATGGTTTCCGCCTGCTCGCGCTGGTACTCGGTCAGGCCATCCCACTTGTTGATGGCGATCACCAGCGCACGGCCGGCGTCGAGCACGGCACCGAGCACGGTGGCGTCCTGGTCGGTCACGCCTTCGGTGGCGTCGAGCATCAGCACGGCCACCTGGCACTGCTCGATCGACTGCATGGTCTTGACCACCGAGAACTTCTCGACGACCTCGTCCACGCGCGAACGACGGCGCAGGCCGGCGGTATCGATCAGGCGGTACTCGCGGCCGTCACGCTCCAGGTCCACAGCGATCGAGTCGCGGGTGGTGCCCGGCACGTCGGAGGCGATCATGCGCTCCTCGCCGAGGATGCGGTTGACCAGCGTCGACTTGCCCACGTTCGGGCGGCCGACGAAGGCGATGCGGATGCGGTTCGGATCGTTGTCCAGCTCTTCGCCGCTGCCTTCTTCCGGCAGGCGCTGGATCACTTCGTCCAGCAGGTCGTCCAGGCCCTGGCGATGCGCAGCCGACACGGTCAGCATCTCGCCGAAGCCGTAACGGGCGAACTCCGAACGCACGGTGTCCTCGTCGGTGCCGTCGATCTTGTTGATCAGCAGCAGCGTCGGGCGCGACAGCTTGCGCAGCCAGGCCAGGATCTCGTCGTCCATCGCCGAGGTACCCTCACGGGCATCGACCACGAACAGGATCAGGTCGGCTTCCGCCGCAGCGGCGCGGGCCTGGCGGGTGGTAGCCCCTGCCAGTCCCTCTTCCTCTTCCGCGATACCGCCGGTGTCGACGACGAGGAAATGATTGTCCTCGTCCAGACGGCAGACACCGTAGTTGCGGTCGCGGGTGACGCCGGGCTGGTCATGGACCAGCGCGTCACGGGTGCGCGTCAGCGCATTGAAAATAGTCGACTTGCCGACATTCGGCCGTCCAACCAGGGCGACCAAAGGCAGCATCGCGATTACTCCAATTTTTAATTTGCCAACCGGAAGGCGGTCAGCTTGCCATCAACGTTCTGCACCAGCAGCACCCCGTCTGCGACGACCGGCTGGGCCAGCAGGGCGTCGCCGCCACTTTTTGCCCGTGCCGCCATCGCACCATCGGACGCCTGCAACCAGTGCACGTATCCCTTGTAGTCGCCGACCACCACGTAGTCGCCGTGCAGCGCCGGGCCGGTCAGCGAACGACGGGCCAGTGCGGTCTGCGACCACATGGCAGCGCCGCTGGCCTTGTCCAGACCGAACACGCCGCCCTTGTTGTCGGTGACGAACACATTGCCAGACGAGACCGCCACGCCACCGGCACCGCCATGGTCGCGCGCCCACAGCGGGCGACCGGTCGGGCCTTCGATGGCCATCGTCTGGTTCTTGAAGCTGCTCACGAACAGGGTATTGCCATCCAGCACCGGCGCACCATCGACATCGGCCATGCGCTCCAGCTCGGTACGGCCTTCACCGTTGCCCACATTCTGTTCCCACAGGGTGCGGCCATCCTGCTGGGCCAGGGCCGCAACCGCGCCCTCGTCCTTGCCGATGAACAGCACGCCCGGGCCGGTCACCACCGGCGCGTTGCCACGCACGGTCAGCGCCGGCAGCTCGCTCGGGTTGAACCACTTCTGGGTGCCGTTGCCGGCATCGAACGCGGTGATGCGGCCGTCATTGCTGCGCACGTAGACCGCGCCCTGGGCGATGGCCGGCGCGGCGATGACTTCACCCGGAACACGGGCGCGCCACTTCTCGCTGCCGTCGTTGATGTCCAGGGCGATGACCTGGCCATCGAGCGTGCCGATCACGACCAGGTTCTCACCGACCCCCGGGCCGCCGGACAGGCGCAGCTTGGCCTTCTTCTTTTCCTTCTTCGGCTCCCAGGTCCAGACCTTCTTGCCGGTCTGCAGGTCGATGGCGTGCACGCCACCGGTGAGTGCCGCAGCGAACACGTGGCCGTTGGCCACGGCCGGGCCCTGGCGCACGCCGATACGTCGCTCGCCCTTGCCGAGGTTGACCGACCAGGCCTTGTTGACCTTCAGGGTCGGCTCGAACTTGACCAGCTCAGCCGGTTCCTGTGCCTTCTTCGCGGCCGCGTCCTTGCCGGCGAACCAGCCCTTCACGGTGCTGCAGCCGGTCAGGGCCATGCCCATCAGGAGCACGGTGGCGACGCGGGTGATCATGACCTTCTGACTCATCAAACCGACTCCGCAGGGGCGGCAACGGTGCCGCCGGCGTCCATAACCTTGGTTTCCAGCAGGCGCCGCTGCGGCGCTGCCACGTCCAGCGACTTCAGCGCTTTCTCGTACTGTGCACGGGCGTCGTCACGCTTGCCCTGCTCCATCAGCGCGTCGCCATGGATTTCCAGGCTGCTGCTGTCGGTGGCGCTGCCCAGCAGCTTGATCGCCTCGTCACTCTTGCCGGTGGCCACCAGCAGGCGGGCCACACGCTGGTCGACCACGCGCTGCAGGTCACCTTCGACCTTCACGCCGCGCAGGGTGGCCAGGGCTTCTTCGTTCTTGCCGGCGTCGACCTGGGCCTTGGCCAGCTGCAGCGCCGCGAGGTCGCCGTAGATGCTGGACGGGCCGGCTTCGAGCGCCTTGACCGCCTTGGAGGCGTCGTCGAGCTTGTTCTGCTGCAGGCCAACGAGCGCCTTCTGGTACTCGACATTGGCCGAGGCCAGCTTGCCGCCCTGATCCTTCTGGTACCACTGCCAACCGGCAATGGCACCGATGGCGATGACTACGCCACCGAGGATGCTGGCGCCATTCTTCCGCAGCCAGCTGCGGACGCGTTCACTTTGTTCGTGCTCGTCGAGCAGATCGTCGATCGCCATGCGTACTCTCGCCCCGCCCATCGGGAGGGACCATTGGGATTAATCGAAGGTGGTGAAACCGCGCCTCAGTGCGAAACCGGGACTACGGAGCCTTCAGAGGATACCTGAAAGCGTGCCACGTTGGCTCGCTGGTAGGGGGTCAGATCGACGATAGCGCCGTTCTGCTGAACCTGGACCGCCGAGGCGTTGCCCAGGGTCACCCGGGTCACCTGGCCCGGCGTGAAGCTGCGGCTCTCGCCGGATTTGATCAGCGCCTTCTCGACGGTAGCGCCGTCCGGGCCGCCGATATCGACCCAGCTGTCGCCGCTGAACTGCATGTCCAGCGTGTTGGCGGCAGCCGCTGGTGCCGGGGCTGAACGCGGCACCGGGGCCAGCGAGGCTACGTACGGGGTGGCGGCCGGCTTGCTGGCCGGGGCGCTCGCCACGTCAGCCACGGCGGCCGGCTCGACGCCGGCGACAGACGGGGTCACCGGCACAGCGGCCGGGATCGCGTCCAGCGAAGCGGTGTTCGGCGACGGCGTCGCACTGCCATCAAAATGACCACGGGTGGCGAACCACACCGGCACCGCCAGCACCGCGGTGATACCGACATACAGCACGCGACGGCCGAGATTCTCGGCAATGCGGCGCGCACGCGGGGTGTGGGTATGGCTGACCAGGGTGGGCGGAACCACCGGGCCGACCTGGGCCTGCTCCAGCAGCTGGCTCACATCCACGTCCAGCAGGCGCGCGTAGCTGCGCAGCTGGCCGCGCACGAACACCGGCGCCCCCAGCTTCTGCCATTGTTCCTCTTCCAGCGACCTGACCACCTGGACCGGCATGCGCAGGCGCGAGCCGACATCTTCGAGGGTCAGTCCGGCCGCCTCGCGGGCCTGGCGCAGGCGGCTGCCGCAGCCGGCCGCAGTCTCGAGAGCGCTCACAGTCTGGTCATCAATCACAATGCATCAACCCTGGAGTTAGGAGCCCGCTTCCTGCGGAAATTCCTGTCGAATGCGCTGAAGATAGCGGTCAGATGCCGCCCGATCACCCAGCCGCGCTTCGATTTGAGACGCAAGTTGTAACACGGAACGCGTTGCGGGTGCAGCCGCAATCCTACGTTCGGCGAAGGCCCGGGCCTCCATGAAGCGGCCCTGGCGGAAGCTGAGCTGGGCCATCGCCTCCAGCGCGACCGGGTTTCCCGGCAGCGTTGTCAGCGCCGCACGCAGGTCGCGCTCGGCACGTTCGAACTGGCCGGCATCCAGCGCACAGCCCCCGGCATTGGCCTGGGACTCGGCCGGCGTGGCGTAGCCCGGCGCCTGCAGCGCACGATCGAACCAGACCAGCGACTCGGCCGGCCGGCCCTGCTGGCACAGCCACGCGCCGTAATTGTTGAGGATGTCCCCGCGCTGCGGCGCCTGCTCGGCAGCCCTGCGGAAGCTCTCGCCAGCCTGCTGGGTGCGGCCACGGCGCTCGTCGATGCCGGCCAGCAGCACCAGCGCATCGGGCGACTCGGGGGCCAGCTTCAGCGCCTCGCGCGCCTTGCGCTCGGCCGCATCGAGGTTGCCCACCTGCATGTCGCGGGCGGCCAGGGCCAGCAGGTCCTGCAGGCGCACCTGGCGCCGCACGCTGTCCGGATCACGGACCGAGTAGACCGGCGCCTCGCTGGGGCCCAGCTTGGCCTTGGGATGGGATTTGCAGCCGCCGACCGCAACGGCCAGCATGCCTGCGAACAGAACCAGCCAGAGGCGGTCAGGCCGCGGCATCGCTCCCCTTCCCCGCCTGCAGCGTCTTGTTGAACTCCGCCTGGCGGCGGGTGCGGTCCATCACCTGGCCCTTGAGCTGGCCACAGGCGGCGTCGATGTCGTCGCCACGGGTGCGGCGGACCATGGTCAGCACGTTGCTGTCGAGCAGGATCTTCTGGAAGGCACGGATGTGCGCTTCTTCCGAACGCTCGTAGCGGGTACCCGGGAACGGGTTGAAGGGAATCAGGTTGACCTTGCCCGAATCCTTGGCCTGCACCGCGTTGTCGAACTGGCGCATCAGGCGGGCCAGCTCGCGGGCATGCTCGGGCTTGTCGTTGATGCCCTTCATCAGGGTGTATTCGAAGGTGACCGATTCGCGGCGCTTGTTGGCGCGCAGGTAACGTGCGCACGAGGCCATCAGCTCGGCGATCGGGTACTTCTTGTTGAGCGGCACCAGCGTCTCGCGCAGCGCATCGTTCGGCGCATGCAGCGACACCGCCAGCGACACGTCGCTTTCGGCAGACAGGCGGTCGATCTGCGGCACCAGGCCGGAGGTCGACAGGGTCACGCGCTTGTTGGCCAGGCCGTAGCCCAGGTCGTCGCGCATCACGCTCATGGCGCGCACGACGTTGTCGAAATTCATCAGCGGCTCGCCCATGCCCATCATCACCACGTTGGTGAGGCGGCGCATCTGGTGCGGCACGTTGCCCAGGTGGCGTGCGGCAACCCACACCTGGCCGATGATCTCGGCGGTGGTCAGATTGCGGTTGAAGCCCTGGGTGGCGGTGGAGCAGAACGTGCAGTTCAGGCCGCAACCGACCTGCGAGGACACGCACAGCGTGCCGCGGGTCTTGTCCGGGATGTACACGGTCTCGATGGCGTTCTTGCCATCCACGCCCATCGCCAGCAGCCACTTGTGGGTGCCGTCGGCGGAGGGTTTGTCGAACACGATGTTGGGAACCAGCACCTCGGCATGGGCCTGCAGCTTGGCGCGCAGGACCTTGCCGAGGTCGGTCATTTCATCGAAATCGGTGACGTAGCGATGGTGGATCCACTTCATCACCTGATGGGCACGGAACTTCTTCTCGCCGAGAACCTCGACGAAGAACTTCTCCAGGCCCGCGCGATCGAGGTCGAGCAGGTTCTGCTTGCCAGCCGTGGGTGCCGACTTCGGCAGCGGCTGGATGGCGGGGGACTGTACGACCTCGTTCACGGCATTACTCTCAGCGCGAAACGACTTCGGTGGCGGCGAAGAAGTAGGCGATTTCAATCGCGGCATTCTCGACCGAGTCCGAGCCGTGGGCGGCGTTGGCATCGATGGATTCGGCGAAGTCGGCGCGGATGGTGCCCGCAGCGGCTTCCTTCGGGTTGGTGGCGCCCAGCAGGTCGCGGTGGGCCAGGACGGCGTTCTCGCCTTCCAGGGCCTGGATCATCACCGGGCCGGAGATCATGAACTCGACCAGCGCGTTGAAGAACGGACGCTCGCGGTGCACGGCGTAGAAGCCCTCGGCTTCACGGCGCGACAGCTGCTTGTACTTGGCGGCCACGACCTTCAGGCCGGCCTTCTCGAAGCGGGCGTAGATTTCGCCGATGACGTTCTTGGCAACGGCGTCCGGCTTGATGATCGAAAGGGTGCGCTCCAGCGCCATGGGATGTCTCCAATGGAATCGGGCCGCTGATGGCCCGAAGGGTAACATGAAAAAAACCCGCGTCGGGACGCGGGCTTAGCCTGATAAACGTAGGCGAATTGTAAAAGATAAAGCGGCAGGGTGGTAGTGCCGGCCGCTGGCCGGCAGGCTGGCGCCCCACGGGCTGCCTGCGGTTGCCGGCCAGCGGCCGGCACTACCCTTTGCGCCCATTCACCCACCTGAGTGAAATCTGACCGGTCCGGGCATTTTTGCTGCACTGCAAAATGCCATACGCTACCGTCTGGTCCTAGTATCAAACAATCGTTTGATTAAGGTCCGCCCGCCGATGGCCAAACCCGCCCACTTCTCGACCAAGGACCGGATCCTCGGCGCGGCCGAGGAGCTGTTCGCACAGCACGGCTTCGCCGGCACTTCGCTGCGCCAGGTGACCAGCCAGGCCGACGTCAACATCGCCGCGGTCAACTACCACTTCGGCTCCAAGGAAAACCTGGTCAACGAGGTGTTCCGCCGCCGCATGGACGAGATGACCGGCGCGCGCCTGGCGCAGCTCGAGCGCGCCCGCAGCGAACACCCCGGGCAGCTGCGCCCGGTGCTGGCCGCCTTCGTCGAGCCGGCACTGGCGCTGGCCCAGGACCGCCAGAACGGCGGCGCCTTCGTGCGCGTGATCGCCCGCGCCTACGCCGAGAAGAACGACAACCTGCGCAAGTTCCTGTCCGACCACTACGGTCACGTGCTGCGTGCGTTCGGCAAGGCGATTGCCGAATGCGCACCCGACCTGAGCAAGGAAGAGCTGTACTGGCGCCTGGATTTCCTGGCCGGCTCGCTCACCTATGCCATGGCCGACTTCGGGCTGATCAAGCGTCCCGCCGGTGTCACCGAAGCGGCGCATCGTGCCCATGCCGCCCACGAACTGATCCATTTCGCCGAAGCCGGGTTCCGCGCCGCCGCACGCGCCAGCGCCCTGCCCGCTTCCCCTTGATTCCACCCAGTAACTGCTGACCAACAAAGGCCCTACACCATGTCCAATTCCCTGCTAGTCCGCCGCGCCGCCGTGCTGGGTGCCGGCGTCATGGGTGCCCAGATCGCCGCCCACCTCACCAACGCTGGCGTCGACACCGTGCTGTTCGACCTGCCCGCCAAGGAGGGTCCGGCTGACGGCATCGTGCTGAAGGCGATCGCCAACCTGGGCAAGCTGAGCCCGGCGCCGCTGGCCAGCAAGTCGCTGGCCGAAGCCATCACCCCGGCCAACTACGAGTCCGGCCTGGAGCAGCTGAAGGACTGCGACCTGATCATCGAGGCCATCGCCGAGCGCATGGACTGGAAGCAGGACCTGTACAAGAAGATCGCGCCGTTCGTGGCCGACCACGCGGTGCTGGCCTCCAACACCTCGGGCCTGGGCATCAACAAGCTGGCCGACGTGCTGCCCGAGCAGCTGCGCCACCGCTTCTGCGGCGTGCACTTCTTCAACCCGCCGCGCTACATGCACCTGGCCGAGCTGATCCCGGCCACCACCACCGACGCCGCCGTGCTGGAAGGCCTGGAAGAATTCCTGGTCACCACCTTGGGCAAGGGCGTGGTGTACGCCAAGGACACCCCGAACTTCATCGGCAACCGCATCGGCGTGTTCTCGATCCTGTCCACCATCCACCACACCCAGCAGTTCGGCCTGGGCTTCGATGAAGTGGACGGCCTGACCGGCCCGCTGGTCGGCCGCCCGAAGTCGGCCACCTACCGCACCTCCGACGTGGTCGGCCTGGACACCATGGCCCACGTCATCAAGACCATGGGCGATACCCTGCCCAACGACCCGTGGCATGAATTCTTCAAGTCGCCGAAGTGGCTGGACGCGCTGATCGCCAAGGGCGCGCTGGGCCAGAAGACCGGCGCCGGCATCTTCCGCAAGGTCGGCAAGGACATCGTCGTCCTCGACCTGGAAAAGCAGGACTACCGCGCTGCTGATCGCACCGCCGCACCGGAAGTGGTCGAGATCCTGAAGATCAAGAACCCGGCGGAGAAGTTCGCCAAGCTGCGCGAAAGCCAGCACCCGCAGGCGCAGTTCCTGTGGGCGACCTTCCGCGACCTGTTCCACTACAGCGCCTACCACCTGGCCGACATCGCCGAGACCGCGCGCGACGTCGACCTCGCCATCCGCTGGGGCTACGGCTGGTCGCTGGGCCCGTTCGAAACCTGGCAGGCCGCCGGCTGGAAGCAGGTGGCACAGTGGATTGCTGATGACATCGTCGCCGGCAAGAGCATGAGCAACGCCCCGCTGCCGGATTGGGTGTTCGATGGCCGCGACGGCGTGCACGCCGCCGAGGGCAGCTACAGCCCGTCGCGCAACGCCAAGCTACCGCGCTCGTCGCTGCCGGTGTATCAGCGCCAGCGCTTCCCCGATCCGCTGCTGGGCGAGAAGTTCGCGCCGGGCGAGACCGTGTTCGAGAACGACGGCCTGCGCATGTGGCACGACGGTGATGGCATCGCCGTGGTCAGCTTCAAGACCAAGATGAACACCGTGTCCGACCAGGTGTTGGACGGTCTGCAGGAATGCGTGTCACTTGCCGAAAAGAACTTCCAGGGTCTGGTGATCTGGCAGCAGAAGGAGCCCTTCTCCGCCGGCGCCGACCTGGCCGGTGCGCTCGGCCTGCTGCAGGCCGGCAAGGTCGACCAGTTCGAAGAGATGGTCGCCAACTTCCAGCGCACCAGCCAGCGCATCAAGTACTCGCTGGTGCCGGTGGTGGCTGCCGTGCGTGGCCTGGCGCTGGGTGGTGGCTGCGAGTTCCAGATGCACAGCGCCAAGACCGTGGCCTTCCTGGAAAGCTACATCGGCCTGGTCGAGGCCGGCGTCGGCCTGCTGCCGGCCGGTGGTGGCCTGAAGGAACTGGCCGTGCGCGCCTCGCAGGCCGCCGGCCCGGGCGGTGACGTGTTCGCCGAACTGAAGAAGACCTTCGAAACCGTGGCGATGGCCAAGGTCTCCAACTCGGCGGTCAACGCCAAGGAACTGGGCCTGCTGCGCAGCACCGACAAGGTGGTGTTCAACAGCTACGAGGCCCTGCACATCGCCAAGGCCGAAGCGCGCGCCCTGGCCGAAGCGGGCTACCGTCCGCCGCTGCCGGCACGCCGCATCCAGGTCGCCGGTGACGTGGGTATCGCCACCTTCAAGATGATGCTGGTCAACATGCTGGAAGGCCGTTTCATCAGCCCGTACGACTACGAGATCGCCGAGCGCATCGCCACCGTGCTGTGCGGTGGCAAGGTCGACCGCGGCACCCTGGTGGACGAAGAGTGGCTGCTGACCCTGGAGCGCAAGCACTTCGTCGAACTGGCCCAGCAGGAAAAGACCCAGGCCCGCATCGCGCACATGCTCAAGACCGGCAAGCCGCTGCGTAACTGATTGATGGCGGGTGCCGGCCCCTGGCCGGCATCCCTCTGCCTCTGGTAGGTGCCCACCTTGGTGGGCACACCGGCAAAACCAATTCGAGAGATCACTGCAATGACCAAGCAAATCCAGGACGCCTACATCGTCGCCGCCACCCGTACCCCGGTTGGCAAGGCGCCCAAGGGCATGTTCCGCAACACCCGCCCCGACGACATGCTTGCGCACGTGCTGCGCAGCGTCGTCGCCCAGGCCCCGGGCGTGGACGTCAACCGCATCGATGACGCGATCATCGGCTGCGCCATTCCGGAAGCCGAGCAGGGCATGAACGTGGCGCGCATCGGCGTGCTGCTGGCCGGCCTGCCGAACACCATCGCCGCACAGACCGTGAACCGCTTCTGCTCCTCCGGCCTGCAGGCCGTGGCGCAGGCCGCCGACGCGATCCGCCTGGGCAATGCCGACCTGATGCTGGCCGGCGGCACCGAATCGATGTCGATGGTGCCGATGATGGGCAACAAGATCGCGATGGCACCGAGCGTGTTCGACAACGACCACGTCGCCATCGCCTACGGCATGGGCATCACCGCCGAGAAGGTGGCCGAAGAGTGGAAGGTCTCGCGCGAAGACCAGGACGCTTTCGCCCTGGCCTCGCACCAGAAGGCCATGGCCGCGATCCAGAACGGCGACTTCAAGGACGAGATCAGCCCGTACGAGATCGTCTCGCACCTGCCGGACCTGGCCGATGGCCAGCGCATCATCACCCGCAACAAGATCGCCGACACCGACGAAGGCCCGCGCCCGGATTCCTCGGCCGAAGGCCTGGCCAAGCTGCGCCCGGTGTTCCGCAACGGCCAGTTCGGGGGCACCGTCACTGCTGGCAACTCGTCGCAGATGAGCGATGGCGCCGGTGCCGTGCTGCTGGCCTCGGAACAGGCGATCAAGGACTACGGCCTGACCCCGCTGGCCCGTTTCGTCAGCTTCTCGGTAGCCGGCGTGCGCCCGGAAGTGATGGGCATCGGCCCGATCGCCGCGATCCCGAAGGCACTGAAGCAGGCCGGCCTGACCCAGGACCAGCTGGACTGGATTGAACTGAACGAAGCCTTTGCCGCGCAGTCGCTGGCCGTGATCCGCGATTGCGGCCTGGACCCGAGCAAGGTCAACCCGCTGGGTGGCGCGATTGCCCTGGGCCACCCGCTGGGTGCGACCGGCGCGATCCGTACCGCGACCCTGCTGCACGGCCTGCGCCGTCGCCAGCAGAAGTACGGCATGGTGACGATGTGCATCGGCACCGGCATGGGCGCAGCGGGTATTTTCGAGGCGCTGTAAGGTTCAAAGCGTTGCCGGTCGGGATGTCGGCGTACTGCAGGGCCCGGGTGGGTGAGACTGCCCGGGACACGCCGTGAACCCGTCCCTGGGGGCTCGATGGCGCCATCCATGGCGCCAACGGTCCCGGTCAGCCTCACCCACCCGTGCCAGCCAGCATTCCACGCGGCGGAGGGGTGAGCAGAAGCAAAGTCTGGGGTCAGAGCCCTTTGCGCAGCAAAGGGCTCTGACCCCAACAAGCAAAAAAGGCAGCCATCGGCTGCCTTTTTGCTTGTGCTTTGATTCCGCCCTTCCCGTCCGCGCCCGCAGGAAACATGACAGGCGGGGCGGGTGGGCCTTTGCAGGACCGTTCGCCGCATGGATGCGGCGACCGAGCCCCCATGGACGGGTTTACGGCGTGTCC
>NZ_JASJSQ010000100.1:2706-17508 GCF_030236855.1 Stenotrophomonas maltophilia group sp. Smal13 | reverse complement strand
CCACCCGTACCTACAATCTGCCCGCACAACCGCTGGCGGCCGCGCTGGACGCCTACAGCCGGCTGACCGGCGTCGATCTGGTGATCGGCGCAGCGCTGCCCGCGGGCCATTCGGCGCCTGCGCTGCGCGGTGACTTCGACGATGCGCAGGCCCTGTCGCGCCTGTTGGCAGGCAGCGGCCTGCGCCCGCGCTTCGTCGATGCGCGTCGTGCCGCCCTGGAGCCGGCGCCGGCTGAACGCGCCGATGGCAGCCGTCGCACTGGCCCGCGGCGGGTGCAGGGTACTACCGCACACGGTCAGGCACCGGGTGCCGGCGCCAGTCAATATGTACCGGCCACCCGCGATGGCTTTGCGCCCCCGGTGGGCAGCGAGCGCGTGGCGATGGCCGAACGCCAGGAAGGCAACAGCCTGCTGCGCTCGATGCCCGGCACCCACAGCTTCCATTCGCGCAGCCAGCCGGGCCTGCAGGTCAACATCCGCGGCATGACCGGTGCCGGCCGGGTCAACACCATGATCGACGGTGTCACCCAGACCTTCCGCAACAATGCCGGGCACGGCTCGGGCGGCCCGTTCGCCTATGTCGATCCCTTCCTGCTGGCCGGTGTGGACGTGCAGCGCGGTGCGGTCGCCGGTGGTGATGGCGCCGGCACGCTGGCCGGCAGTGCCAACTTCCGCACGCTGGACATCGACGATCTGCTCGGCGAGGGGCGCGACTGGGGCCTGCGTGCGGGCTACCGCCACGGCAACAACGGCTACGGCAGTGGCCGTACCTTCGCCGGTGCCTGGCGCCACAGCGAAGAGGGTGGCGACCGCCAGTTCGGCCTGCTGGCCGCCGCCAGCAGCAGCCGCAGCAGCGAATACGCGACCGCACGCGGGCAGAAGAACAACGCCGACCCGGGCAGCCAGCAGCCCAGCAGCTGGCTGTTGAAGGCGCGCCTGCAGCCCAGCGACCAGCATCGGCTGGACCTGAGCCACATGCGTTACGAAAACGACTTCTACCACAACTATCCGTGGCAGATTTCCGCGCGCAACCAGCGCGCCAGTTACCACTACACACCCTATTCGCCGTGGATCGACCTGCGTGCGACCTTCGCCAGCAACAAGACCCGGCTGTTCTACCCGCCGGTGGAGGACTCCAGCTACATCGGCCGCCGCACCCACAGCAGCCTTAGCAGCTGGACCGTGGACAACACCAGCCGCTTCGACATCGGTGCACTGCAGGCGCGCTGGAACACCGGCATCAAGCACCAATCGGACATCTATGTGGCCGATACGCCCATCCTGCGCGGTGCCAACCCGCAGGGTCGCAGCCAGCTGGACAGTGTGTTCAGCACGCTGGAGCTGCAGTACGACATCTATGCCCTGACCGCAGGACTGCGCCAGGACCGCTTCGGCATCCGTGGTCACATCCCGGTGTGCTCGGATGTGCCCGGCCAGTGCGCGGAGATCAATGGCGGCGACATCGACGTGCGTCGCACAGAGCGCGCACTCAGCCCGAGCCTGGCGGTTTCACTGCAGGCCACCGACTGGCTGCAGCTGTTCGCCGAGGTCTCGCGCACGTCGCGGCCGCCGCGCGTGCAGGAAATGTTCTTCGAGAAGATCCCGCTGGAGGACGCCAGCGTCGCCGACGGCATCGGCGCCAATCCGTTCCTGCGCCGCGAGCGCTCGCGCAACCTGCAGTTCGGCGCCAACCTCAGCACCGACTCGCTGCTGGTCGACGGTGACCTGGCACAACTGCGGGTCACCCGCTTCGACAACCGCATCCGCGACTACATCAAGCCGCAGTACCTGCTGATCGTGCATCCGCCGGAAGTGGAACCGTTCGTGGTGCCGATCGACAGCGATCCGCAGCTCAATGCCTGGACCGATGTGCTGGACGCCGACGACTTCAGCGCCACCACGCGCTGGATGAACCACCCCGGCGTGGTGCGCATGCGCGGCATCGAACTGGAAGCCCATTACGCCAGCGAGCACTACCACGCCACGCTGAGCTGGACCCGCTCGCGCACCAGCGCGCCGGCCATCGAGTTCGTCAACCTGGAAGACATCACTGCCCTGCCCGACCGCTACTGGACGCTGGACGTGGGCGGCCGCTGGTGGCAGCAGCGCGTGCAGGCCGGCCTGCGCGCCGAGTACTCCGGCCCGACCGAGGAAGGCTACGACTTCTTCCAGACCCGCAAGACCGGCGGCACCGGCGTGCTGCTGGACTTCTACGCCAGCTTCAAGCCGCAGGCCAACACCACGCTGTGGCTGAACATCGAAAACCTGCAGAACAAGGCCTATGACAACAATGCCTCGATCGACAGCATCTTCAGTCCGATCCTGGACCGCGGCAACGGCCGTGGCCGCACCGTCTCGATGGGCGTCAATGTGGCGTTCTAGCCGCCACTGGCTGCCGCTGTGCCTGCTCGCGCTCGCGTCGATGGCCAGCGCGCAGCCGATGCCCGGCAAAGTGCTGGACCTCGCCAGCGGCCAGACCCTGGACGAAGCTGCGTTCGTGAAGCGCGCAGCGAACGCTCCGCGACTGCTGCTGGGCGAACGCCACGACTTGGCCGGTGACCACGCTGCCCAGCGCTGGCTGCTGCACGCGCTGCAGCAGCAGCGTCCACAAGGCGCGCTGGTGCTGGAGATGATTGCCAGCGAACGCCAGCCGCGCCTGCAGCGGGTGCAGCGCTGGCTGGCCAAGGGCAACCATGCCGACGGTGCACGCCTGCAGGAGCTGCTGGGCTGGGATACTCGATGGCCGTGGACCGCCTACGGCGGGCTGGTGCAGGACGCCACCGCTGCCGGCATCCCCTTGTACGGCGGCAATCTCGCGCGCGTCGAGGTCAACGCCCACCTGGCGTCCGCTGATGCGGTGCGGTTCCCGCTGGCCGCCGCCCGCCAACGCCTGTCGGATGTGGTACTGGCCCAGCACGCAGACGCGGCACCGATGCTGGAAGGGATGCTGGCCGTGCAACAGGCCCGCGACACGCGCATGGCACAGGTGCTGACCGCAGCACCCACACCCGCGCTGCTGGTAGCCGGTCGCTGGCATGTGCTGCGCGGCACCGGGGTGCCGGGCTACCTGCCACCGGATACGCCTGCGCTGGTGATCGCATTGGCTTCGCCGGGTGAAACCGTCGGTGCTGCTGATGCCGATCTGCTGTGGGTGCTGGACGATGAGTGAGCGCGGCCAACACTGGCAGGCGATCGTGATCACCGTCGTCCTGCACCTGCTGCCCCTGCTGCTGTTGGTGCACTGGGTTGCAATGCCGCCGATGCTGCCACCGCCGGAGCAGGACGTGCGCATCAGCCTGCGCCTGCTGGCACCGGCCACGCCGCCACAGCCCGTAGAGGAGCGCCAGGCGGATACCCCCAGCCAGGCGCAGCAGGCGCGTGCATCGCAACCGACCAAGTCGCCGCCACCACCGCAGCCTACCGCCGCGCGCGAGGGCGAGTTGGCCGCCAGCGAAACGGGCGGGACGGGTCGAAAGCCGCTGCCGGTCGCCCCGCCTGCGGCCGCGACCGATGCAAGTCCCGCACCGGCATCGATCACGGCCGCGCCGCCCGCTCCAGACGCGCCACCGGCGGACTTCCAGGCCGGCGCCGCCAGCGACCAGTGGGAAGCCCGCCTGATGGCGCGGCTGGAGCGTTACCGCTATTACCCTGCCGCCGCGCGCTCGCGCCGGCAGCAGGGCACTGCCTGGGTCAGGGCCAGCATCGACCGCGAAGGTCGCCTGCTGGCGCTGCGGCTGGAGCAGTCCAGTGGCCAGCCGATGCTCGATGACGCTGCGCTGCAGACCTTCCGTCGCGCGCAGCCGCTGCCGCCCATTCCCGATGAACTGAAGGCACCGCAGGAACTGGTGGTGCCGGTGGAGTACTACCTGCGCTAGGCGGCGTAGGCCTCCGCCTCGATCTCGAACAGCATGCCGTCCAACGCCAGTCGCGGCACCGGGATCAGCGTGCAGGTGGGCGCCGCGCGGTTCGGCCAGCGCCGTCGCACCTGGTGGGCAATGATGCCCAGCCGGTCCTCATCGTGGTCGACCACCAGGATGCGCAGCCGCGCCACATCGGCCAGACTTGCGTGCGCCGATCGCAGCGCGGTCTGCAGGTTGTCCAGCGCCTGCCCGACCTGTTCTTCGAAGCTGGGCGAGAGGCGGCCCTGGGCATCCTCGCCGCCCTGCCCTGCGACATGGATCACCCGCGCCGGCAGGCGCACCACCGCCACGTGTGAGTAGCCGTTGGCCGAAGGATCGTAGAGGCCCGGTGGATTGAACAGTTCCAGAAGGCCATGGCTGAGGTCCGGTGTGGTCAGCAGGTTCATGCCGCGCGCCTCGTGGGGGATGCCGGCAGTCTGTGACCTCAACTCCGGTTGAGGTCAAATGGGTCCTGTGCAACAGAGTAGTCCGCCATGCGCAACGATCACGCGTTCCCGTGGACTCGAGCCTGCTCGACTTCCACCGACCAGAAGCAGTCGAGCAAGCTCGACTCTACAGAAGCGTGGTCACGTCCACGCTGGGTCTGCGGTGAAATCAATGGTCAACCAGAACGTGCTGCCCCGCGCATCCAGCCGCACTGCAATCTCGTCACGCATCGCATCGACCTCGCCCACTGAACCCAGCGGCGTGGCCGGGTCGGCCAGCACGTGGATCTCGATGAAGCGCATCCGCCCCATCTTCGCCACATGGCTGGTGAAACCGGCATAGCCACGCTCGGCGACGAACGCCTGCATCACCCGCTGCACGCGCCGGTCCAGATCATCCGGTGCCACCTGCAGCACTTCGCGCATGGCCTTCCAGGCACCCCGCGCCGGCACCGGCAACACCGCCAGGCTGATCAACGCCAGCACGATCGAATCCAGGTACGGCACCCAGTGATGCCACTCACCACCGTGCAGGACCAGCGCCAACACAAAGGCCAGTACCACTGCCAGGCTCATCAACCCGCCCAGCAGCCAGCCCCGTACATCCAGCCACAACAGCGCGGAGCGCAGATGCCGCGCCCGCTGCGCGACGAACGCCGCCATCGCCAGGTTGCTGGCACTCAGCAACGCCGCCCACCACAGCGCGGGCCCGAACTTCACTTCGTGCCCGCCCGTGGTCAAACCGATCACGGCGTTGGCCAGCGCATACACGCAGGCCAGCGACAGGATCACACCGCCCAGCGCCTCGACCATCGGCTCCAGGTGCCAGTAGCCGTACTGGAAGCGCGGGCTCTGCTCCCGCGCCACCAGCCGCAGCACCGACAACGACACCAGGGTCAGGGCGACATCGACCAGGCTGTACACGCCGTCGAACAGGATGGCCTGCGATCCCACCAGCAGGCCACCGATGAAGCCGACCGCGCTGACCGCCAGGGTGACCCCGATCGAGAACTTCAGGATGCGTTGCTCGCGCGCGGTATCCATCGTTCGCCGAACGGCCGACCGTTGCCGGTCAGGCCTTCAGCACCTCCACCTTGTACGAAACCGCATCACCCTCCTGCTCGATGATGAGCCCGTGCACGTCCGACTCGAAGCCCGGGAAACGCGCATTCTGCTCGCGGGCGATGCGCAGCGACTGGATGATCGGCTCGTCGCTGTCACCGAAACGCTCACCCGGCATGATGGTCGGGATGCCCGGCGGGTACGGCACCAGCATGGTCGCCGCAATGCGGCCACTGATCTGCTCGATGTCGACCCGTTCGATCTCGCCCTTCACCAGGTGGTTGTAGGCATCGGCCGGGGTCATCACCGGCGTCGGCAGATCCACGTACATCTCGCGCATCACCTTGGCCACGGCGAATTCCTGGTTGAACGCATGCAGCGCGTCGCACAGGTCACGCAGGCCCCAGCCGGCGTAGGCATTCGGATAGTCGGCGGCCAGCGTCGGCAGTGCCTGGCTCAGCGGCGCATTGCGATCGTAGAGCTCCTTGAACGCCATCAGCTCGGTGACCAGGGTGCTCCACTTGCCCTTGGTGATGCCCATCGAGAACAGGAACAGCACCGAGTACAGGTTGGTCTTCTCCACGGTGATGCCGCGGCCCCACAGGAACTTGCTCAGCACCGCCGCCGGGATGCCCAGCTTGCCCATGCTGCCGTCCATCGCCAGGCCCGGCGTCAGCAGGGTCACCTTGATCGGATCGATCAGCACATAGTCATCGACCAGGTTCTCGAAACCGTGCCAGTGCGCATCCGGCTGCAGGTACCACTCCTCGCGCTTGGCCACCAGCGGCGCCGGCGTATCGCCCTTGTCCAGGCTGCGCTCGACCTGGGTCGGCTGCCACACGCTGAACCACCAGTCGTCGCGACCGAGGTCGTCGCGCACGTGCAGCATCGCGCGGCGGAAGGCGATGGCCTCGTCGTGCATTTCCTGTACCAGCGAGCGGCCCGCGTCGCCTTCCATCATCTTCGAGGCCACGTCACAGGCCGCGATCACCCCGTAGTGCGGGCTGGTCGAGGTGTGCATCATGAACGACTCGTTGAAACGCTCGGCATCCAGGTTGCGCTGCGCCGAGTTGCGCACGTGGATCATCGACGCCTGCGAGAACGCGGCCAGCAGCTTGTGGGTGGAATGCGTGGTGAAGATGATCGCATCCTGCTCGCGCGGCTTGCCCTTGGCCATGCCGTAGTGGTTCTCGTAGAACGGATGGAACGCAGCATAGGCGTACCACGCTTCGTCGAAATGCAGGAAGTCGACCGCGCTGCCGATCTCGTCGGCGATCTTCTCGGCGTTGTAGCACAGGCCGTCGTAGGTCGAGTTGGTGACCACCGCGATGCGCGGCTTGGAGCCGGCCTTGTAGGCCTGGCTGGCCAGCGGGTTGGCAGCGATGCGCTGCTGCAGCGACTCCGGCGTGAACTGGTCCAGGCTGATCGGGCCGATGATGCCGTGCGCGTTGCGGCTGGGCGTGAAGTACACCGGCACCGCACCGGTCATGATCAGCGCGTGCAGCAGCGACTTGTGGCAGTTGCGGTCGACGAACACCACGTCGCCGCGGGCCACCGTGCCATGCCAGACGATCTTGTTGGCGGTGGAGGTGCCATTGGTGACGAAGAAGGTATGGTCGGCACCGAAGTTGCGTGCGGCCTCGTTCTCGGCGTCCTTGATCGGGCCGGTGTGATCGAGCAGCGAACCCAGTTCCGGCACCGAGATCGACAGATCGCTGCGCAGGGTGTTCTCGCCGTAGAACTGATGGAATGCACGGCCGACCGGCGACTTGGTGAACGCCACGCCGCCGGCATGGCCTGGCGTGTGCCAGGAGTAGTTCGACTCGGCCGCATGGTGGATCAATGCCTTGAAGAACGGCGGCAGCAGGTTCTTCATGTAGTCTTCGGCCGCGCGCATCACCTGCCGCGAGATGAAGCTCTTGGTATCTTCGAACAGGAAGATGAAACCGTGGATGTACTTGAGCAGCTTGCTCGGCACCTTCTCGATGGTGCGGCGCTCGCCGTACAGGAACACCGGCAGATTGGCGCGGCGTGCGCTCTGCTCGCGCAGGAAGGCGGTCAGGCGCTGGAACTCGCCATCCACCTCTTCACTGCCGTCGATCGAGATCAGCACCGCCGAGGCCGCCACGTAGGTGCGGGCACCGGCGCGGGCATCATCCAGGTTCAGGCCGCACAGCACGCGCTGGTCGTTGCTGCGCAGCTCCTCCACCAGGGCGCGGATCAGGATGCCGCCGATGCGCGGCGACTCGTAGTCGTTGTCGATGACAATGACCGGATAGTCCAGGGACTTGAAGTACACGTTGATTCTCCTTGTCTAACTCAGGAACGCTGGGCGCCGGCGCTGATGGCCGATGCCTCGCGGGCGCGCTGCCGCTGCTGGCGGCGCTCCTCGCTGAAGAAGGGATAGAACACGGTGATGAACAGCACGAACAGGAAGGCGTACTGCACGATGGTTCCCGACGAGCCGTAGATCGCCCACAGGCAGTACACGACGGTCAGGCTGGTCAGGGTCCAGAACGCACCGGTGTGGACCAGGGTGTGCGAACGCTCGACCACGAAGTAGCAGGCCACGCACGAGTAGATGTAGGGCAGCAGGGTCAGCACCACCGCCGCCGACGTGATCACGTCGAACTGGGCCGACGCGGTTTCCGAGGTGGAGGTGACCAGCACCGCCAGGGTCATCAGCACCGCCACGATCAGCACGCCCTTGACCGGCACGTCGTCCTTGTTGGTCTTGCTGAAGATGCTCGGGAACAGGCCATCATCGGAGGCCGCCTTGGCACTCTGTGCGGTCAGCAGGATCCAGCCGCCCAGCGAACCGGCAGCGCCGATGAAGGCACACAGGCTCACCAGCGCGCCGCCCCAGCCACCGACGGCCTTGGCGGCAGCCAGTGCGAACGGAGCATCGGAGGTCTGCAGCTCGCCATTGGGCACCATGCCCATGATCACCGACGAACTGGCGATGTAGGCGATGGCAGCCAGGAACACGCCCGCCAGGGTGGCGCGGGCCACGTTCTTTTCCGGATTCTCCACCACGCCGGCAGTCACCGAAGCGGATTCGACGCCGATGAAGGCCCACAGGGTCAGTGCCGCGGCACTGGAGATCGCGCCGAAGTTGGATTCACCGGACACGTTGTAGGCGCCCTTGAAGATGTCGGCATCGAAGAAGAACCAGCCGAAGATGGCGATACCCAGGATCGGCACCAGCGCGAAGCTGGTGGTGACCGTCTGCACGCGGCTGACGAAGGCCGGGCCGATCATGTTGGCGAAGCTCAGCGCCCACACCAGCACAAGCACCGCGATGCAGCGCACCAGCGGCTCGGACAGGATCGGGAAGAAGTAGCTGAAGTAGCCCACCGCCGCGATAGGAATGGCGACGTTGCCGATCCAGTTGGCGAACCAGTAGATGGTATTGGTCTGGAAGCCCATGTAGGGCCCGAACCAGTCACGCGCATAGGCATAGGGACCGCCGGCCTTCGGTGCCAGCTTGCCCAGCTTGGCGAATACGAAGGCCAGCAGCAGCGCACCGGCGGTGGTGATCAGCCAGCCCCAGATCGAGGCGGTGCCGATCTTGGCCAGACTGGACGGCAACAGGAACACGCCTGAGCCCATCATGTTGCCGGCGACGAGGAAGGTGGCTCCGACCACCCCGATTTTCTTTGCTTCTGCCATGACAATCTCCTGTACTGGCATGAGCCCGGTACAACCGGGCGTGGGGACGGTTACGCTGGCGTACGACCGCTGGCGCCTATTTGATGAAGTTGTATTGCAGACTGCCCTGCACCCGGACCGTGTCGCCGCGCGCGCCGCTCTGCTGTTCCAGGCGGCCGTACAGCAGCTCCATGCCCATCGTCCACGACGGTGCCGGGCTCCAGATCAGGTTGAACACGCCGTAGCGGCTCTGACGGAATGCGTCGGCTGCCAATGCAGCATTCCGCTCCAGGGTCAGCTGGCCGAAGATCAGGTTCGAACGCCACAGCTCGGACCAGTAGTGGGTGTAGCCAACGAACCCACCGTGCAGGTCCAGCGCATCAAGGCGGCCATCGGCACCGACCACCGCGTCCAGCCCGGAGCCGGTCAGGTCGGCGGTGTAACGGCTGAGGCCGCGCCCGCCGAGGGCACCGAACAGCAGCAGGTCGCGCTCGCCTACCGAGGCCGAACCGCTGAGTTGCAGGCCACCGGCCATACGCCGGTCGCGCTCGCCATCGCCGTCATAGGCCAGGCTGCGTGCCACCGCACCCAGCTGCAGGTGGCCCCAGTCGCGCTCCATGCGCGCGGTCACCGTCACGTCGGGCAGGCGGTTCACTGCGGCTCGCTCATCGCTGGCGCCGGCCAGTTCGGTCTTCGGATCTTCGGCGGCGACGGTCAGGGTGTTGCCCTTGCCCATCGCGAAACTGTGGTGGATGCCTGCCACCAGCAGGTAGCCGGCACCGCCGGGACCTTCGAAATCCAATGTGTCGGGCAGGCTGTCCGGATCCATGAAGCTGGAGTAGCCGTAACCGGCATAGGTATTGCCGAGCTGGCCATAGGCATGGCGCAGCCGGAATTCGTAGCCGTCACTACTGCCGAAGAAGTCGTTCTCCAGGTAGAAGCGCAGGTTGCCGTGCGTGGTCGGACGTCGCGCCTCGAAACTGAAGCGGGTCTGCTTGGCATGGATGTTGAAGTTCGAGACATCACGATGACTGCCACCGACCGGCATCGACGAGGGAATGAACTGATCCTCATCCCCCGCTGCACGCGAATCGGCGATGGCATCCAGCTTGGCGTAGCCGCCGATACGGATTACCGTGTCAGTACCCGGAATGGCGAAGAAGCCCTTCAGATCCGGATCGGTCGGGCCGGCCGCACTGTCCGGTCGCGACGCGGCGGTGGACGGATCGGCCACCGATTCGCGCTGCGGCAGCACCGGCTGTGCCACGCCCGGTACCTGGGTGGGGTGCAGCAGGTTGGCAGTGCTGGCAGGCGCGACCACGGCGGCGGGTGCCTGTGCTGTAGCAGGCGCAACGGTTGCGTCGCGCTGCTCAAGGCGGTCCAAACGCTGCTGCATGCCCTCCAGCGCCTGCCGCATGGCCGCAATCTCACGACGCAGCGCCTGCGCGTCCTCCTTGTCATCCACCTGTGCATACGCCGGCGTGATCGCCAGTGCTGTCACACAGGCCAGGCTCAGTACCGCCACGCGCATTGCATCCTCCCTGGACGACCCCTGTTCGCAGCACGCAGACAGGACGCACGCATGCGCCACTCCGGCCTCGTGCTGCCGTTGCTGGAAATGCGGATACTGCGTCGACGACACCGGCCAGCCTGCGCATGGCAGGCAACAGGACGATGACACTGTCCTGCCCGCTCCGATGTCGACGCCATCAAGGCCGCGCTGCCAGAGAGGTGGCGACCGCAGCGGTCTGGGTAACAAGCACGGAGTGAGAGTGTCGTGAATGGCTGTGCCAGCCGACCCTGATCAGGGCGTGGCGAGCGCGGCATCCATCGCGCATTGACGCTGTATTCCATGCGTCACAGGCTAATCCGCCTGTCGTTTTTGGCCTTGATTGGAATCAAGGCGGGATGCTTGATGTCAGTCACGATTCATACGTGACGATGAACCACTGTTGCGCGGGCCCACAACCGCAATGCCCGCCATGGAATGCGACAGGCCCGCATGCTGCCATGCGGGCCTGCGCAATGTTTCATGGGGCTGGCGCCACTCAGCGCGGGCCAAGCACCGTCTGCAGATCGGCACCCTGCGGCAGACCCGCACGACGCTGCACCTGGCCCTGTGCGTCCTGGAACAGGATGCCCGGTGTGCCCTGGAAGCCCATCTCGATCATCAGCACCTGATTGGCGTCGAGCTTGCCAGCGATCTCGCGGCTGATGTTCGGCAGCGCCTTGATGCCACCGCGATCAAAATCGTGCTCGTTCTGCAGCAGCGCCGCACTCGGGTCACGCGCGGCAAGGATCGCCGCGGCCTTGGCCGGGCTGTCCTCACGGATCACGCCGACCATGACGTGACGCAGCTGCACCTTGCCGGCATCGACCCACGGCCGTGCCGCTTCCCAGAACTTGTGGCAGTACGGGCAGTTGGCATCGCTGAAGGTGTAGACCACGCGCGGCGCATCGGCCTTGCCATCACGCACCCAGGCGCTGGCTTCCAGCTTGGTCCACATCTTGGCCGACATCGGCGAAGCCACCAGCTTCTCAACGGCCTCAGCGGCTACATCGTTGCCCTCCGCATCGAACAGGCTGCCGACCAGTACGTGCTTGCCATCAGCGGTGACATAGGCCGCTGCCGGCTGCTGGCCGCCGACCACGCCGGCGAAGCCCCGCAGGCCACCGGGAGCATCGAATTCTGCGCCGACCTCGAAACCATGCTTCTCGATGCCCTTCAGCACCGCAGGACGATCGCCCTTGTTGGCCGTGGCTGTGGCGCTCGCTGCCGGTGCCGCGGCGGTCTTGCCCGGTGGCGTCTGTGCCTGGCTGCAGGCGGCCAATGCCAGCAGGACCGGCAGCAACAGCACCGCAGGGGCGGTGCGCAGGGAAGTCGACAACATGGGAACTCCGTAGTGAGATGCCCGCGCAGGCTACCGCAGCCGGCGCAGTTTGTGTTCAAGACCGGCTGCCGTCAGTTCGCCCAGGTGCAGTTCACGCAGGCGCCCTTCGGCGTCGAAGAACAGGGTCGAGGGATAGGCCTGCACGCCCAGCACCGTGGATGCCGCAGCGTCATCATCGAGCAATACGTTGTGCAGCAGGAGCCGTTCGCGCGCAACGAAACCCTGGACCTCCTCAAGGGTTTCACCCTGGTTGAGGAACACGAACTGCACGTCCGCATGCGCCTGCTGCGCCGCAGCCAGGACCGGCATCTCGCGCCGGCAGGGCCCGCACCAGGTCGCCCAGAGATTCAGCACCAGCGGTTTTCCCCGGAACTGCTGCAGATCAACCCTGCCCCCCTGCAGATCAGCAACCTGCAGTACCGGCAAGGGCATCTGACGCTCCTGCCATGCGGACAGCAGCTGACTGCCGCCCGCCCATAGCAGCACACCCGCCAACGCCGCGCCCAGCACCGGGGCGCGCAACGCCCGCCATGGGCGCACCCGCCACAGCCCCCATGCCGACCCCGCAACCAGGACAACCACCAGGTGGTAGCCACCATCGGCAATCTGCAGAATGCTCCACGGCGCCTCGCGATACAGGGCGAAGTTCAAGGCCACGAAGCTGATGCGACCACACAGCAGGCCCACCAGCAGCATGTCCAGAACCATGCTGGGTGCAGAAGGCAGCGGCATGCCGTCCTTCCTGCGTGGCCACAGACGCGCCACGGCCATGGCAATCACTACGCACACGAGAATCAACACCACCGGCATCGGCACCGGCCCAACGCTCGACATCAGACCACCTGTTCAATCGTCCACTGACTGCATGGTCGAAGTGTCGCGCTCCGGTTGCAAGCGCGACGATGCCGCCGACATCAGGCCGCGCTGCGCCCCAGTTGCATCACCGACGGCGATTGCAGCCCGCGCAGGCTGCCTGCCACCGACGGCATCAAGGGCCGCTCGCGACGCTTGCTGCTGACGTGACGCCGATAGTTGGCCGGCGTCATGCCAACGATGCGCAGGAACAACCGGCGGAAAGCACTCTGATCAGCGTAGCCGACCCCCCACGCCACCTCATCGATACCCGCCCCCTGCTGCAGCAGGGTCTGCGCCCTGGCGATGCGCAGCCGTTGGCAGTATTCGATCGGCCGCAGGCCGGTGGCCTTGAGGAACCGCCGCTGCAGTGTGCGCGGCTCCAGCCCGGAGACCTCGCAGATCGCGGCAAGGGTGGCGCCGCGTGCCGCCGTGGTGTGCAGCCAGCGCTGTGCCTTCAGCACATCACGATCGCCATGTGCGAAGTTGGCGCTGAAGCGCTCCAGGTCCTGCTGGATCGTGGCGGGCACGGTGATGCCCAGTTGCTGTGCGACCGCACTGGCCACGCCCTGCCCGTGCAGCCGGTACAACAGTCGCAGGCCAAGGAAGCGCCAGGCCTGGGCCCCGCCGACCGTCAGCAGGTCACCGTCATCCACCAGCGCCCGCTCGCTCGGCACCCAGCTCGCGGCCTGCGCCTGCAGGCCTGGATGGCGCCCGAGATCGGGGCCACTGACCGTACGCCCGGCCAGCAACCCGGCACGTGCCAGCACGCTGACGCCATCACTGGCGGCGGCCAGCAGGCTGCCGCCGTCATAGTGCGCGCGCAGCCAGTCCAGCAGGACCTCGTCCGCGCGCAGGCACGCGCCGGCACTGATCTGGCCGGGAACCGCGATCACAGCCGGGATGGCCGCATCGAGCATTTCCGCACCCGCAATACGATGCACCCCGGTCTGGCTGGCCGGCACGATCCAGCGGGTGACCAGCACCCGCTTGAACGGCCGACGCTGCTGCTGGGCAAGGCGATTGGCAACGTGCGCCATTTCAGCCAGTACGGAGGCGGCAGACGGATCACCTCCCGGGTATTCAACCACCGCGATCTCGACGAATCCTTCGTTCCTGAATCCTTCCACAGACCACCTCCTCGGTTCGTTGCAGGCCATCGAACGGCCGGTTCAGGCGAAGGGTAGGAACTGGTCCATCGGCGGGGCTATGAAGAAAGTTGCAAAGTGCGCTGAATGCGCGCACCCGGGCCAAGCCTTGACTCTCGACCAGACTCCAGGCTTCACAATGGTCGGCAGCCCCTGCAGGAATCCGCCATGAACATTGGACAACTGGCCCGCCAGGCGGGCGTACCGATCGATACGGTGCGCTACTACGAACGACAGCAGCTGCTGCCGACTGCGGCCCGCTCGGCGGGTGGCTACCGCATCTTCGGCGAGCAGGACCTGCGCCGGCTGCGATTCATCCGCCGCGCCAAGGCGCTGGGCTTCAGCCTTGAAGAGATCGGCGAGCTGCTCGCATTGAGCGATCGCCATTCGCAGGACATGGGCAGCGTGCGCGACACCGCGCAGGCACGCCTGCAGGACATCGCACAGCGGATGGCGGAGCTGCAACGCATGCACACTGCACTTTCGCTGCTGGTCGACGCCTGCCCAGGTCACGGCGCGCTGGACCAGTGCCCGATCCTGGCGGCACTGACCGACGACGCTGCACAGGCGAAAGGCGACTGACATCGGCTTCGCAACGCATGTGAAGAAAAGTGCAACAAATGCTTGCCAACCCCCTGGGGCAAGGCTATTATTTCGCTCCTCAGCGACGTGGGGCCATAGCTCAGCTGGGAGAGCGCCTGCATGGCATGCAGGAGGTCAGCGGTTCGATCCCGCTTGGCTCCACCAATCTTTCGGCATTAGGCCGTCGAAAGGTCGCTAAAGAACATTGATGAGAATTGCGTCCCCATCGTCTAGAGGCCTAGGACATCACCCTTTCACGGTGGCGACCGGGG
>NZ_JASJSQ010000100.1:0-2608 GCF_030236855.1 Stenotrophomonas maltophilia group sp. Smal13 | reverse complement strand
TAGGACATCACCCTTTCACGGTGGCGACCGGGGTTCGAATCCCCGTGGGGACGCCAATTCTTTAAAACCCCGGCTTCGGCCGGGGTTTTTCTTTGCCTGTGATTCCTGGGAAGGCCCTATCCACGCATGGCGCGGATCTACTGCAGGGCCGGGATGGATCCGGCGGCCGGTTGGCCCAGTAGATCCACGCCATGCGTGGATGGCTTCAACTCGGCCACACCTCAGAACCGGCGATACATCCCGATCGATGCAGGTGCGGTGGGTGCGAAACCAAACTGCGCGTACAACCGGTGCGCTTCACCATCCGCCAGAAGGCTGACGTATGCCGACGGCGGCAGGTTCGCCTGCATCCAGCCCTCCAGGCGACGCATCACTTCCTTGCCCAGGCCCTGACCCTGCAGGCGCGGCAACACAGCGATATCGCAGACCTGCAGGTGGCAGCCCCCATCGCCGACGATGCGCCCCATCGCCACTAGCTCGTTACCCTGGTAGGCACACACGCCATACAGGGTATTGGGCAGCGCGCGTGCCGCCGCCTCCTGGCTCTTGGCACTGAGGCCCGCCAGCACACGCAGCTGGCAATAGTCTTCGACCGTGGGCACGGCGTCGCGGAACTGGCAGGCGACGGAATCATTCATGCGCTATCTCCCTGTAGGTCGGGCTATCCTGCCTCATCCATGTCGCATCTGCTGCGACCCACGCCCGCAGAGTTCCCATGTGCTATTCCGCCCTCATCCGCGCCGACTACGCCAAGCTGGTGCGCGAGTTCGGCGCCATCCTGTCGCTGGAAGAATTCGCGGAGCTGTACGCGCACGATCCTGGCAAGAAGCGCCCCAGAACTCCCAAGGCGATGGATGACGGCTTCGCCGGCGCGCGCACCGAGCAGGGCCGCGACATCGTCGCGAAAATCCAGCAGTGGCATGCGCAGGAACGCCAGGATCTGGAAGCGGAGCTGGCCCGCCAGCGCGAGCGACGCGATATTGCCAATGCCACGCTGGCGACCCGCCCCACCCAGAAGGCACGCAACGACCTGCGCGTGGCCGGCAACCGCATCGATCGTGCGCAGGCTCGGCTGGAAGATCTGCACCGGGTGCAGCTGCTGCCGCGCGACAACCGTATTTTCCCCGGTACCTACGCACCGGTGATGGTCAGCGAGGGCGGCAAACGCGTGATCAAGCCGATGCGCTACCAGTGCCGGCTGCCGGACAAGCCTGCGCGCAACGACGTGCTATATCCGGGCACCTACAACGCGCGGCGCGACAGCCTGGAAGGCTATTGGCGCGGTGCGTTCGGGCTGCGCCACGGCGTGGTGGTGGTGCAGGCGTTCTATGAGCACGTGCCACGCCACGCCATCGCCTGCCGTACGCTGGGTGCCGATGAGAAGGATCAGGACGTGGTGCTGGAGTTCCGGCCCGATCCCCCGCGCGACCTGCTGCTGGCCTGCCTGTGGGCGGAATGGGAAGGACCGGAAGGTCGCCTCCTGTCATTTGCCACAATCACCGACACGCCTCCGCACGACGTCGCCGCTGCGGGCCATGACCGCGGCGTCGTTCCCATCCGCAAGGAACACCTCGATGCCTGGCTCAATCCCGATCCGGATGACCTGGCGCGGCAGTACCGCATCCTCGACGACCGCGAGGAGATCCGCTACGTATACGAAGAAGCGGGCTGAACACCGCGCACAGATGAAAAACCCCGCCTGGGCGGGGTTCATGGATCAGGGATTGCCGCCGCACATCGCCTCTTCGCAGAAGGCCTGTTCCTGCAGGCATTGTTCGACCTCTCCACCCCGCGCGATGCAGCTCTTGTAGAGCTGGAAACAGGGCTGGCCACACCACGCAGCAGAGGCCGTACCACCGAAGACCGCCATCGAAAGGACACCCGCAGCTACCATGCGCTTGATCCACTTCTTCATGCCACTCTCCTTGTAGGCCTGAGCATTCAGGCCCGGGCAGGATACGCCCACCGCTTCAGCACGCGCCAATCAGGCGCTGGCGCTGGCGCGGCCCACTGCGCGTACCAGCGCCTGGCTCAGATCTGCCGAGAGATAGGGCTTCACCAGCAGCACGCCGGCCAGCATCGGCTCGGGCAGCTGCTCGGCCTGCATCCCGGTGGCCAACACGAACGGCACCCCGCGCGCCGACAGTGCCGCAGCCACCGGCTCGCTGGTCTCATTGCGGGCCAGGCGGTAATCGAGCAGGGCCACGTCCGGGGTCGACGCCTGCAGCAGGCGCAGCGCTTCAGCCACGCTCGCGGCCAGCCCCACCACCGTCGCACCGGCATGCACCAGCTGCATCTGCAGCAGTGCGGCACTCATCTCGTCGTTCTCGACCACCAGCACCCTCAGGTCCTGCAACACTGTCATCGGCTACCGCTCCTGGAGGCATTCAAGCCGCCGCAGTATAGCCATGACAGGGCCGAAGCCGACAGGAGGCGCCCCGATCGGCCTCCCCACTATGAAAGCCGTGCCGACCTCGGTTACACTCGCACGCTGCCTGCCGGTGTGGCGGAATGGTATACGCAGCTGACTCAAAATCAGCCGGGGGTGACCCCATGAAGGTTCGAGTCCTTTCACCGGCACCACTGCATCAAAGGCCAGGTCCCCGAC